>DASWHF010000029.1:0-18541 GCA_036393295.1 Acidiferrobacterales bacterium | reverse complement strand
CGGCATCCACTACGGTTCCTTCATCGTGCCGGGGCTGATCATGCTGTCGCTCTTCACCGAGAGCCTGAACAACGCCTCCTTCGGCATCCACATGCCGCGCTTCACCGGCACCATCTTCGAGATCCTGTCGGCGCCGGTGTCGGCGTTCGAGATCGTGCTGGCCTACGTCGGCGCGGCGGCGACCAAGTCCATCCTCCTCGGGCTGATCATCCTCGCGACCGCGAACCTGTTCGTGCCGGTCCACATCGAGCACCCGTTCTGGATGGCCGGGTTCCTGCTGCTGGTCGCGACCACCTTCAGCCTGTTCGGCTTCATCGTCGGCATCTGGGCGAAAGGCTTCGAGCAGCTCCAGTTCGTCCCGATGCTCGTCATCACGCCCCTGACCTTCCTCGGCGGCGTGTTCTATTCGATCGACATGCTGCCGGACGGCTGGCGCACGTTCAGCCTGTTCAACCCGATCGTCTACATCGTCAGCGGCTTTCGCTGGAGCTTCTACGGCACTGCCGACGTGGGGGTCGGCATCAGTCTCGCGGCGACGCTGGCTTTCTTCCTGCTCTGCCTCGGGCTGGTCTGGCTGATCTTCCGCACGGGCTATCGGTTGAAGAGCTGATCCGTCGCCATGGCGCATTTTCCGGCGGATGTTCCTCTCCGCCGTTCAACCTGAATGCGCCGCAGCCGATATCGGTCGGGCGCCGCCGCTCGTACAATCGGGCTTACGCAAGACCACCGCCAGAAAGCCGCCCCAGCGCAGCGCCCCGGGCAGCACGGCCTCGGCGGCGCGCGCCAGGCGGCCGCCGCCGGGGAGGAACACGGCGCTGCGCACGGCGATGCACGGCGGGGGTTCGAGCGACTGCGCCCAGCGTTCGACTTCCGCGACCGTGTCCCAGCGCGCGCCGGCGTAAGCGCCGCGGCCGCGCTTCTGCCGATAAAGCAGGCTGCGGCGGTTGAGCAGGCCGAGCAGCACGGCGCGGCGCGCGACGCGCCACATCCCGCGCAGCGCCTGTTCCGGATCGGCGATGAAGCACAGACTGGTGATGGCGACAGCGTAATCGAAGCCGCCGTCCGGCCACGGCAGCGCCGCGGCCGTGCCGCGCAGATACTCCACCCCGCGGCCCCGCCCACGCGCGTAATCCAGCGTCGCCGGATCCGGGTCCAGGCCCGTGACCCGCAGGCCGGCGGCGGCGAAGCGGCGGCTGAAATGGCCGGTGCCGCAGCCGACGTCGAGCAAGCTGGCGCCGGCCGGCGGAGCCAGCAGCCGCATCATCAGGGCGAACTCGCGCTCGGCGATCCAGCGGCCGCGCGCGGTCTCATACCATGCCTCGTATTCGCGGGGGTTCACGGTTGACCGGGTTCGACGTTACCGCCCGCCGGTGAACGCGCGCGATCGGCGAGACGGCGGCGCTCGTGTCCCGCGACCGCCCCCTTGACGCGCAGCAGGTCGCCGTCGAGTGCCGGCTGCCCGTGCCACCATTGATAATCCGGCGATTGGTGCCCGACGCCGAGACGAACATTGCGCCCGTGCGACTGCATGCCGTTGAACAAGCCATCGAGCCCGCGCCGGTCTTCGGCGGACAGGGCTTCCCGGTAACGGGCGACGACCGCGCGCGCCTCGCGCAGTTTCATGCGCGCGATCCCGACCATGCGCTCTCCCACACCCGCCTGCTCGGCGACATAGCGCGGCGCATGGCACTCGCCGCATATCGCCTGCCACCGGGTCGCGACGGGTTCCCGGGCGGATGGCTCCTCCGGTTGGAATGGCCGCCAGGTCGTCACCGAAAGACGCGTGTCATGTTCGCCGGCGTGCAGATGGCAGTAGGCGCAGCCGGGGGCGCGATAATTCCCGCGCGCGAGCGGACGCGACCAGTCCCATTCGTGTTCCTCCAGCTTGACGATGGTCGCGTGCTTGGAAGTGGCGTAGCTGTGCGCGACCGCGCGATTCAACTTTTCATGACAGCCCGCGCAGGCGCCGTCGCGTCTCGAGCTAGCCAGGCTGTCGACATGCGTGGCGCCGTGGCAGGCGACACAGTCGGCCCTCGGGGCCGTGCGCGCATGGCTGCTGGTGCGCCAGGCGGCAATGAGTTGCGCGTCGCGGCTCGCGTGACAGCTTACACACTCCGCATGGGTGAATTTTCCGGCCGGCGGGTTTTCACCCGCCACGGCGAACGCCGGCAACAGGAAGACCACGAGGTAGCGGAACCCGCGCATCAGTTGCGCTCCCGGTTGTATTCGGTGTACTCGCCTTCGAGCCAGAGCCGCCTCGGGTCGGCACGCCGGCCGAGCGACTTCGTCTCGGCTTCGCCCTGCACACGCAGCGCGTGCGCCTTGGTCTCAATGGCGGCGAGAGACCGATCCAGGGTGGAATGCCAGCGCTCGACCGCAACGCCGTCACCATGCGCGGCGCTTTTGTAGGCACCGAGATTGGCGAAATACCACATCTCGAAATAATCCCGTTCGATCGGCGAGACGTTGTAGAACGCCGAGGCCTGGCCGTCCAGGTAGCCGATGCGCGCGTGCGGAAAGAACCGCTCCATCATGTCCATCGGGTACGGCGGACGCTGCTTCGCGCCCGGGTGCAACAGATCCTCGGCGCGCAGATCCTTGAGCACGGCCTCGGCCCGGTAGAGCCTGGCCCACGCCCGCTTGCGCTCGAGATCGAGACCTTTCAGTTGCACCGCCGACCACTTCGCCTCGTGGCAGTCGCTGCACACCGCGACCCAGGCGGCGCGGCGCAGCGCGTTGGCGGACGTGTTCGGGTTGACTTCCTGCAGCCCGAATTTCCAGATCGTCTTGTCCGCGACTTGATGATGACCGCCGTGCATGTGGCAGTAAGCGCAGGTCGGCGTGACGTAGTTGCCCTTGACGAGCGGCTTGCTCCAGTCCTGCTGCGCCGCTTCCGCCAGATATCTGCGGCCGTGCGCGGAGGCGAAATAGGTTTCGTCGTCCGGGTGCGGCGGGCCGGAGTGGCAGGTGACGCAGGCCTCCGGGCGGCGCGCTTCGGCCGCCGAGAAACGATGACGCGTGTGGCAGGAGTCGCACTTGGTCGCAACCGAATGGCACTGCAGGCAGGAGGCGACCTCGGCCTTGGGCTTGTCGGCGAAGTGCTTGGCGTCCACGGCGCGCTCCATCGCCAGCGCGTGGCTCGGGAAGCCATAGCGCCTCTCGTCCAGGAACTCCGCGACGCGGTTCTCATGGCACTGCCCGCAGACCTTGGGCGTCGGCATGCGCAGGGCCTGGTGATTCGCGCCGTGACAGGCGGAACAGTACACCGGGTCGCGATCGGGGCCGGGGTCGGCGTGGCGGCTGGCGCGCCAGTCGTTCACAATCCCCGGCGTCACCGCCTGATGGCAGGCGACGCACTCCTCGCCCTGAAACTCGCCTGGCAGCGTCCGGACGGACTCATAGAAGCGGTCCGGGTCCCAGTAGGCGTGCACCGGATCGGGCGTCCACGCGCGCGAATAGAGCCCCGCCCCCGGTCCGCTCTTGCTCCAATGCACGTAGGCGTAGCCCGCCGGGACCGCGAGCAAAACGGCGATCAACGTCACCCACAGGTAGCGGCGATGCGTCATGATGAACCTCCGCCCCCGCCCGCCCTGCGTTCACGCCGGCGCCACCGACCCCAGCGCAGGATCCCGAGCGCGGCCACCGCGAAGAACGGAGTCAAGTGAAGCAAGCGCCCGGCGCCGCCCGCCTCGACCGCCGTCGTGACCGGCGGGACCGCAATGTGGCGTGCGGCGCCGTGCGGATCGCCGAGGATGCGCACCGTCGGGACGGAGGCCGCACCCAGGTAATCGACGATCGTCGCGATCTCGTGCTCGGGCATGTGACCGCGCTGCATGACGGTCGCGTGGCGCTGCATGCGCGCCACGACCGCCGGCCACTCGGCGGTGCCGTGCAGCCGCGGATCCGGCAGCGCGTGACAGGTGGCGCAGCGCGCGGCGAACGAGCTGGCCTGCGGCTCGCGCGGCGCCGCGCTCAGGGCGATCAACGCGTGCCGCATCAGGTAGTCGTGCAACGCCTCGCGTTCGGCCGCGCTCGGGGCACGGACATGGCCCATAAGACCGCGAAAGCGCTGCGACACGTCCATCAGCGTCAGCATGCGTTCGAGCACGGCCGGCCATTCCGCGGCTGTGTGCCGGCCGGGACCCGGGAGCTGATGGCATTGCGTGCAGTAGTGCGTGAGCAGGTGCGCGCCCCGCGACTCCGGCTGCGGCAGGCTGGCGGGATCGATGCCCGGCGGCGCGCTCGAGCGGTAGGCGCTGCACACATCGATGCCGCCCCAGTCGTGGCTGGCCGCCGCCGGCATCGCCCATGCCAGCGCGCCGGCCGCCAGCAACAGGCGCGCGGCGCGCATCATGTCCTGGCCGCCGCGGAGGCCGGCGCGCGCCGCGCCTCCCCTGCCCCGCCCAACGCGGCAGTGAGGCCATGCCGCGCGCGACGCGTGATGCTCCAGTCCGCCATCATGGACTCGGCCGCGCGCCGGCCGGCGGCCAGCGCCGTCACGACCAGGTCCGGGCCGGTCGTGGCGTCACCGCCGGCATAAATCTTCGCATGACTCGTGCGCCCGTCCGCGTGCACGCGGATGTGACCGCCGGCATCGGCCTCGACGCCGAACGCGGCCAGCCATTTCGGCGTGCGTGCGACGAAGCCAAACGCGAGAATCACCGCGTCGCAGGCCAGCCGCCGCTCGCCCGCCGGCGTGCGGAAGCGCACGGCCTCGACCGCCGCGCGTCCTGCGATGTCGAGCGGCTGGTGCCGGAAATGAAACGCGACGCCCTCCTCGCGCGCCGCCTTCACCTCGCGCGGCGAGGCGCGCAGGCCCTCTTCGCCGGCGCGCACGCACACCGCGACCTCGGCGCCCGCGCGCCGCGCGCGGCGCGCGCAGTCCATGGCCGTGTCGCCGCCGCCGAGCACCAGCACGCGCCGGCCGCCGAACGGATTCGGACTATTGAGCATGTCGAGCGCGCCGTGCACGCCCGTGAGGCCCCGCCCTGGCAGCGTTACTTTGCGCGGCGCCGGCGCGCCGAGCGCGATGAACACCGCGTCGTGCTCGTCCACAAGCCGTCCGAGCATCGTCCCGTCCACTTCGCGATTCATCCGGAAGCCGATGCCCGCGGCCTCCCACAGCGCGCGGCGGCGCGCCAGCACCGCAGGATCGAGCTTGAACGGCGGCACGCCGTGCGCCAGCAGCCCGCCGATCTCATCGGCGCGGTCGAACACCGTCACCGCGCAGCCCGCGCGGTTGAGAAAATCCGCGCACGCCAGCCCGGCCGGTCCGGCGCCGATCACGGCGACACGCCGGCCGTTGCGCGGCCCAGGCGCCGGCGGCGTCCAGCCGCCGTCGAGCGCGATCTCGGTCACGGCCTGCTCGATCGCGCCGATCGTCACCGCGCCGCCGTCGCGGGCGCGCGTGCAGGCACCCTCGCACAGCCGGTGCTGCGGGCACAGGCGGCCGCAGACCTCGGGCATCGGGCTGGTCGCGTGCGCGATCGTCGCCGCCTCGGCGAACTCGCCGCGCGCCGCCGCCTGCAACCAGTCGGGGATGCGATTGCCGAGCGGGCAGGCGCTGCGACAACCGGGCACGCCGCAATCGAGACAGCGCGCCGCCTGCTGCCGGATATCGGCCGCGGCTACGGGCAGATAAATCTCGCGCGTGTCACGCACCCGCTCCGCCGGCGGGCGCGCGACCCCCTCGGCGCGCGGCACCGGCGTTGGCGGCACCTTCTTCATGAGATGACTGCCGTTCTGCACCAGACCGGGACGAAACAGGTTGCGCACGTCGCGGATCTCCAGCGCATCGGTCGGACAGGACACCACGCAGCGTCCGCAGCCCATGCAGTCCTCGATGCCGGTGATGCGCCCGAACCGCTTGCCCTGCTCCCACACCGGGATGCCCATGTCGCACACCTGCTCGCAGCGCCGGCAGTCGTTGCACTTGTCCTTGTCCAGGCGGATGCCGTAGAACCCGGCGTGGTTGAGCAGCCCGAAGGTCGCCCCATAGGGGCACAGATAGCGGCAGTAGAAGCGGTTGCCGGTCAGCGGCGCGATGAAGAAGGTACCGAAGTAGGTCAGCGCGACGACCACATAGAACAGCCCGACGAAGCTCACGGTCCACGAGTTCGGCGGGTACTGGGTCACGACCATCACGCCGACGTAGAACACGAAGAAGAACCACTTCGTATGGCGCAGCCGCCACGCCCACTTGCCGCGCACCGTGCGATCGCGGAACGCGAACCCGACGGTCTCGCGAATGCCGACACAGGGGCAGTTCCAGCCGCAGATCACGCGCCGCCCGAACAGGAACACCGCGCCCAGCACCAGGAAGAACGTCACCGTGCCCGGCACGTGCAGCGACGGGAACAGCGGCTGGCCCCACAGATAGCCGACGTAGGGCTCGTAGAACGGCTTGAGCCACGGGATCAGCCACCAGAACAAGGTGACCGCCGCGACCAGCACGATGAGGCGCAGGCGCGTGTAGCGATTCCGTTCCGCGTAGATCCGCCAAAGGCCGAACGCCAGGATGACGGCGTACTCAGTGTAGCGGTTGAGCCAGACCGGGTTGTCGAACAGGAACAGCCAGGTCTCGTTCAGCCAGCCGACGAAGGCCAGCGTGAACGCGGCCAGTGCGAACAGCCGGACCGCGAGACCGTAGCGATGCGGCAGCAGATCCTGCACGCCGCCAGCGCTCGCGCGCGGCGCATGAACGATGGGAATGACCGGATAGCATCGGGCCGGACCCGCCGCCGTAGCGGCTGCCGGGGCCAAGTCGCCGGTGGCGGCGCTCATGGGCGGGGCCTCGTCACTCCCACTCCATTTCCTGGAAGACCTGCTGAGCGTTCCGGCCCTTGAGCAGGACGAACCGTCCGAACCAATTGCGCATGGGTATTTCTCCGATGAGAGTCATGGATCGCGCCCCGGGAGCCGGCGCGGCGATGTGCCGAGCATCCGGCCGAGCTGGTCGCGCGCCACACGCGCGATCCAGCGCCGGTTCAGCCGTCGCGGTCCGCCAGCACCACCCGGTGTGCGCGCGACAGGCGCTTGCGCAGCCGGGTCGCGGCCACGATGCCGCCGACTCCGGCGCCGAGTATCAGTACGGTCTTTGCGCTCATCGTTGTCCTCGACGCCATGCGACTTCGTCAGTACACGATCACCTTGTCGGCCCAGTCGGTCCATTCGGCCAACAGGGCCATGCTGCCGCGCTCGGCGCCGGTCAGGAGATCGGTATCGGCAATGCCGCGGGCGTCGATGCAGGTACCGCACACCGCGATCCTGGCGTCGCGGCGGACGAGCATCTGCAGCATGGACTCGACGTTGTAGTAGCCCTGCGGAACCTTCTGGCCCGACTTGGCGCAGGCCGCGGCGTCGCCGATCAGGAAGACATGCACGTCGTTGCCGGCTTCCGGGTTCTTGAGCAGCTCGCGCGCGTGGCGGATGCCGTTGTAGCTGCGTTCGGTACCGTAGGGCGGATCGTTCAGGACGAAGAGATATTTCATGACGTCAACTCCTGGTGGGCCGCCGGTCGCTGGCCGCTGGCGGCGTTGCGATCGCGGGGTGTGGATGGGTAAGGAAGCGCGCCGTCTGCGTGCCACGACGATAGACACGCAGCTCACCGGGCGCGAATGCGACCCACCGCGGGTCCGCCGTCAGCGGCTCGGTGGCCAGCACCGCGCTTCCGGCGCCGGCGAGGACGTGCAGGCGGTCGTGGCCGTAGGCAATGAGGTGCTCGCCGTCCGACATCAGGAAGTTGAAGCGGCCGAGCGAGGCGAGCGTCTCGACCACGCCGGCGAGGGCGTCGAACCAGTCGCGGCCGATGGCCGCGCCGACGGCCGGGAAGACCATGGCGATGCGATCCAGCACCACGCAGAAGGCGTGTTCGGAGTCCGTGTCGCCGATGGGATCGAGGCGAGGGCCGCGCGCCAGGGATGGCGCGGTTGCGGTTTCTCCCGATGCCGTGCACAACGATGCCGCTCTCGCGTCGGCGAGCGCGGCCGTATCCGGAAGGATTCCGTTGTGCGCGAAAACCCATTCGCGCCCGCAGCACACGCGGCGAAACGGGTGGGTATTGGCGAGCACGCGCGCGGTGGGAGGGTTCGCCTTGCGCACGTGTCCGAGGATGAGTGTCGAACGAGACCGGGAGCACAGCTCCCGGAAGCGGGGGCTGCGCGCCGCGGGCAGCGGTTCTTTCACGAGGCGGAACGCGGCGCCTTCGAGCACCGCGAGCCCCCAACCGTCCGGATTGTCGGCGGTCTCGCCGCCGCGCGCACCGAAGCGACAGAGCAGCTCGTCCGGTTGCACCGGACGGTCGCTGCTGAGCCCGAACAACTCGCACATGGTCGCGTTCCTTCAGAAAGTCAGAGTGATGTCGCTTTCCTTGACCCAGCCCGCCAAGGCCTTCATGGAACCCGCCTGGATGCCGGGAATGAGATGTTCCTCGTCGAGTCGGCAGCCGGTGAGCGACATGCCGCAGGCGCGCACCTCCAGGCCGTATTCCATCAGCTCGATCAGCAATTTGCCGAGATCGGTGGCGCCTTCGGGCGCGGATTGGTCGCGACGCGCGAGCTCGACGCCGTCGTCGAGCAGGTGCACGCGCACCTTCATGTCCTCGGCGAGCGCCGCGCCGGCGAAGCGCAGTGCGTGCCAGGCCTTGTTGTCGCCCCGGTAGGGCGCGTTCTGGATGACGATGGTGACGCTCTTGCCGGTGCCGGCGCTCGGCTGGGCGGGCGTCGCGTTGCCGCAGGCATCCGCTACCGGCGCGCCGCCGCCGGGGTTCTGCCATCCCACCATGCCGTCCGCGACCAGCAGCGCCTGTCCGAATCCCGCCGCGCGCAACAGCTTCACGGCCTTGCCCGACATGCGGTTGGTGCGGCACACGACCGCCAGCGGCAGGCTGCGCCGGGATTCCAGTTCCGCGAGCCGCCGGGGCAGCTCGTCGAGCGGAATGTTGAGCGCACCGGGAATATGCCCGAGCTCGCCGGCATAGTCCCGGGCTACGCGCACGTCGAGCACGGCGATGTCCTCGCGGCGCTCCAGCCGCGCCTTAAGGTCGGCGGCCGTCAGCTTGCCGTCCGGCGCCCGGCGCCAACGCTTGATGAACGACGGCAGGAACAGCGCGACCGCCAGCAGCGCCAGCGCCAGCAGCCCGATCTGGATCAGGTTTTCGGAGCCGGCGAGCGCGGCGCGCCCGGCATAGCCGAGATAGGTGTAGGCGAGCGCGCCGGGGAACATGCAGACGAGCGAGGCGACGACGTAGTGCGCGAGCGGGATGCGCGTGAGCCCGAGCGCGTAATTGAGCAGGTTGAACGGGAACAGCGGCACCAGGCGCACGAAGGCGACGAAGCGCCAGCCCTCGGCGTCGACGCCGTCGATCAGTTGCTTGAGCCGGCCGCCGGCGCGGCGCGCGACCCAGTCGCCGGCGACGTAGCGCGCGACCAGGAACGCCGCGGTCGCGCCGAGCGTGGCGCCGATCAGGCTGTAGGCCGTCCCGAAGGCCGGGCCGAACAGCGCGCCGCCCGCGAGGGTCAGCACCGAACCGGGCAGGAACAGCACCGTGGCGACGACATAGAATCCCACGAACACCAGCGGCGCCGCGGCGCCCTGCCCTTCGAGCCAGGCTTGAAGCGCCATGACGTCGATCTGATCGCGGTAGGCGAGCGCGATGCCGATCGCCAGGACCAGCGAACCGAACAGCGCATAACGCGCAACATTAGACCGTGTCATTGGCCTTTCCCCAATTCCGGCGGTTGATCGCGTAGTCCCGCACCTTGCCGACGAAGGGCATGGCGAGCATACCGGGCAGGCGGTCGCACTGCTTCGGATCGCGGAAGGTGCGGATGCCGATGGTCATTGCCTCGTGGCCGGCGCGCGGCTGGGCGCGGTAGGTGCCGAACAGCCGGTCCCACCATGGCAGGTTGAAGCCGAAGTTCGAGTTGGTCTCGTCGTCCTCGATCGAATGATGCACGCGGTGCATGTCCGGCGTGACGACGAAGAGCCGTAGCCAGCGGTCGACCGGCGCCGGGATGCGCACGTTGCTGTGGTTGAACATGGCGGTCGCATTGAGCAGCACCTCGAAAATCACCACCGCGAGCGCCGGCGGGCCCAGCACCACGATGACTGCGAACTTGATGAGCATCGACAGCAGGATCTCGAGGGTGTGAAAGCGCGCGCCGGTGGTGAGATCGAAGTCGAGGTCGGCGTGGTGCACGCGGTGCAGGCGCCACAGCGCCGGGACCGCGTGCATCATCACGTGCTGCAGATAGATCGCCAGGTCCAGCAGCAGCACCGAAGCCAGCACCGCGACCGCCACGGGCGCCTCGTAATTGTTGAACAGCCCCCAACCGCGCCCGGACGCCAGCAGCGCCATGCCGACCGCGGCGGCCGGAAAGGTCAGGCGCAACACCACGGTGTTGAGGGCCACCAGCCCCAGGTTGCTCGCCCAGCGCCCGGCCTTGGAGACCGTGAGCGCCCGGCGCGGCGCCATCAACTCCCAGACGGCCATGAGGGCGAAGACCCCGAAGAAGAAGCCCAACCGGATGGCGGCTTCATGTGCCAGAATCCACTGCTCGAAACCCATTGCGAAATCTCCTGGCGATGCAGCTATAATTGCTATATATTTTATTCAATTGAACACTTGAATATTTGACCATAGGACCAACCATGTCAAGCAGCAGCGGGATAAAACAACGGCTATTCACCGAATTCGCACGCATCGCCAAGGCCCTCAGCAGCCCGAACCGATTGGAATTGTTGGACTTTCTGGCCCAAGGGGAGCGGAACGTGGAGTCCCTCGCCGCGGCCAGTAGCCTCTCGGTCGCCAATACCTCCCAGCATCTCCAGCAGTTGCGCCAGGCTGGGCTGGTGAGCGCCCGCAAACAAGGGCAGCAGGTCTATTACCAGCTGGCGAGCGAAGAGGTGGTGGAATTGCTGATCGCGCTGCGGCAGACCGCCGAGCGCCAGATCGCCGAGGTGGACCGGCTGGTGGACGCCTTCTTAAGGGTGAAGGACAAGCTCGAGCCGCTGCCGCGCGAGGAGCTGCTGGCCCGTGTCCGCGACGGGCTGGTCACGGTGCTCGACGTGCGCCCGCCCGAGGAGTACGCGGCCGGCCATGTGCCGGGCGCCATCAACGTGCCGCTCGCCGAGCTCGAAAACCATCTCGGCGAGCTGCCGCCGGACCGCGAGATCGTCGCCTATTGCCGCGGGCCGTACTGCGTCCTGGCCTACGACGCGGTGGCCAGGCTGCGCGAACGCGGCTTCAAGGCGCGGCGGCTGCAGGACGGGTTTCCGGAGTGGAAGCATTCGCGGCTGCCGGTGGAGCAATGAGCCTGCCCCACCCGTAAGCGCACAATCTCGCGCGACACCCCGGCGGTGTGAACCGCCCGCCCACCTCCTCCGACTTACGGATGCGATCAGCACATCGCTGATCGACCCACACATCCGAGACGGAGGAGTCCATCATGAACCCCAAGTTGACCGCGACAACGCTCGCCCTGTTCCTCGCGACCGGGCTGACCCAGGTTGCATCCGCCGACACACCGCCGACCAAGGCGGTCCAGACCCCGCCCAAGAAGCTGGCCACGCCCATCCAGGGGGTAGGCACCTCGCCGGCGGTCAAGAATCCGGCGCTGCCGGCGGTGCAGCGTCCGGGCATCCGCCTGCCCGTCGGCCAATGCCCCGACCCCGCGGCGCAGCGCATCGATTTCCGCATCGTCTCCCGGACCTCCCAGTTCGCGGGCAGCGTCGAGATCGTCGGGGTGGTGAAGAACGTCGGTGCCGCCTACGAGTCCCGGCCCAATCAGCAGATGATGCATCTCTACGAAGACTCGCGCCTGGTCAAGTATCAGGCCTTCCACAACCTGGCGCCGGGCCAGGAGGTGACGATCCGCTACAGCCGGACCTGGAACAGCTCGTCGCCAGCCGAGGGCGAGTTCCCGCCGACCTACAAACTCGTCATCGTCTACGACCCGGACATCACGCTGGACGGCAACCCGAAGAACGACGACTGCGCCGGGAGCAACAATATGAGAACCCGCAGCGGGACGGGCATCAACGCGCTGTTCCACTGAGCGCGAGGCCCCGACCAGGAGGACAGCCCATGTTGCGCAAACTCTTGCCGATCTGCGCCGCCCTGCCGGGCCTGCTGCTCGGCGCCTGCGGCGGGGGCGGCGGCGCCGGGCAAGGTCCCGGCGACGCACCGCCACCCGAGACCTATTTGTTCTACGCCGGCAGCCTGGTCGCCGTGGATCCGGCGAACGCCGGCCAGGTGACGGTCGAGGCGGGCGCCACCGCGGGCGTGGCCGGCGTGCTGCACGGGAGCTACGATCCGGCCGCGAAGCGGGTCGGCGATCTGCACCCGCGCAGCATCGTCTACGCCCACGGCGGGCGGCTCTACAAGGTGAACGCCGTCAAGGGCGGCGGCCCCCTGACGCCAACGCAGATGTCGAGCGAGAGCGGCGCGAACACGATCTGCGACACCCGCGCGTTCGCGAACTTCGCCGACCATGACAACGCCTTTTACTTCTACCGACTGCCCGGCAACGATGCGGTCTGCGACTCCGCCGACGACGTCCTCAAGGCGGTGCGCCTCGGCATGAGCGCCACGGATACGCCGATCGGCGTGGGCGCCTTCAAGGTACTCGCGCCGGTGCTCGACATCGGCAGCGGCGCGCCGGGCGGCTGGCTGTTCCTCGCCAACAGCGGCACGGCGCTGTGGCACAGCAATCTCAACGTCAGCAGCTCGACCCTGGTCGACGTGGGCAGCGGCGCGCTGAGCGATGCGGAGTTCTTCGCCTATGCGGCCGACGGCCGGCTGTTCCTGCGGGTGGTGCAGACCGGCTTCGACCGCCTGCGGCTGTACAACCCGTCGACCCGGCTGCTGTCGTCGGGCTACCACTTCTTCGCCACGGCCGGATCGGCGCGCATCGCCGTGGACGACCAGACCCTGTACCTGCAGGACGGCGCCAAGCTGCACAAGCTGCCGCGCGACGGCAGCGCGACATCCACCCCGTTCCACGACGCCGGAGCCAATGCCATCGTCGGGCTGGCCACGACCGAGGGTCGGGTAGTGTG
This sequence comes from Acidiferrobacterales bacterium, assembly GCA_036393295.1. Lineage (GTDB taxonomy): Bacteria > Pseudomonadota > Gammaproteobacteria > Acidiferrobacterales > UBA6901 > DASWHF01. The sequence goes on along the minus strand of DASWHF010000029.1, from coordinate 5,482 downwards.
GGTCACGCGCGACCCGGCCAAGGTGCACCGTCTGAACACCCTGCCGAAGACCGGGACAGCGCTCGTCGGCGTGCTCGAAATCAGCGCCGCCAACCAGGACATGCACATCGTCGGGACGGTGGGCGATCGCATCTATTACAACCTGGGGCTGATCAACGGCGACGACGCGGCCGGCACGGTGCTCGCGAACGGCACCGGCAAGGTCGTGCAGGCGGACGCGGCCTGGACGGCGTTCGTCAACGGCAACCGCGCCGACCTGGGCGAGACCGCGCGGCTCGGCCGCTTCGCCGGCGCGCCGAGCCATGTCCTGCGCACCGGTCTCGGCCCTCCGCGGCGGCTGACCGTGTACGACGCCGCCAGCCACAGCATGCTGTCGGAATCGACGCTGCCGGACGGCACGGGATTCCTGGGCGCCGGCCTGGCGAGCGCCGGGGCCATGCTCGGGGAATCCGGCATCGGCTCCGGGAGCGATGTCTTTTATCTCGAGCTCGCCCGGAACGACTCGTTGATACAGCTGACCGACACGCCCGGCACGCACGAGCGGGTGGTGGGCGGCTGCGTGCTCGCCGGCGGTTCGGACGGCGGGGTCGATCCGATGTTGCCGGTGCTGGGGCTCCTCGCGGTGGCTGCGCTGTTGCTGCGGTCGGGTTCAAGGTGGCGAAGGGGAATGGGTCGTATTTGAGCATCGATTGAAGGGGCCCGACCCGGCTGTGGCGGCTATGCGAGGTCCCGAATGCCCGCGATTTGACGCCGATCAATGCCGGGTCGGCCCATTCTGAATAAGCTGAAATACGGATTTTGCCGGACCACACGCGGGAGGCACGCCATGACCGGCCGCAAACACCCCAGCGATTACAGTCACCAGCCGCGCCGCGATCGCATGTATGAGGAACGCGTGAGCGATCCCTACCGCGCCCGCGGCAAGTGGCCGGAACCGTCCACCTGTCCGGAGTGCGGCGCCATCTTCCATGACGGCCGCTGGCTGTGGGGCGCGGCCGAGCCGGGCGCCGAGCAGCACCTGTGCCCGGCGTGCCTGCGCATCCGCGACCGGCTGCCGGCCGGGCAGCTCACGCTGAGCGGGCCGTTCTTCGCCGCGCACCGCGACGAAATCCTGCACCTGGTGCGCAATACCGAAACCAAGGCGCGCGCCGAACATCCGCTCGAGCGCATCATCGACGTCAAGGACGAGGCCGACCATACCGTGGTGACCTTCACCGACTCGCACCTGACGCACGGTATCGGCGAGGCGCTGCACCACGCCTACCACGGCGAGCTCGACAGCCGCTACACCGACGAAGGCGATCTGCTGCGCGTGTCCTGGAGCCGCTAGCCGGCGGCGCCGCGGCGCGCCGGATGCATTCGATTGCTCTTAACTGGCCCACGAGCCGTGGCAAATCCGTCCGGGCTTGGCAAAGTTTGCCAATCTATGCCATACTTCCCGCAGGAGGTGCCGGCCGTGGCAACGATGAATGTTTCGCTTCCAGACCCGATGAAGGACTGGGTGGAATCCCGGGTCGAAAGCGGTCATTACAGCAACGCCAGCGACTATATTCGGGATCTGATCCGACGCGATCAGGAATATCAGGACAAAAGGGAAGTTCTCCTCAAAGCACTCATTGCCGGGGAGAAAAGCGGCGTCGCCAAACGCACCCTGGACGACATCTGGAAGGACATCAAAGCGCGGAGCGGGTGAATGTATGAACTGTCCGACGCAGCCGCCGAGGACATCGAGAAGATCCTGAGTCGGTCGCTTTTCGATTTCGGCCTGCATCAGACGGATGCTGTACTACGATTCCCTGAAAAACTGCCTGGAACTCCTCGGCGAGAATCCCGGCATCGGCACCAACGCCGACGACCTTCGGCCCGGCTATCGTCGTTTTGTGCACGAGAGTCATGTCATCTTCTACCGGGAAACCGCGCACGGCGTATTGATCGTTCGCATCCTGCATAAGCGGATGGACGTCGACAGACACTTAGAGTGCCTAACAAAATGACCTCGCATTCAACGCCGAACCGTAGGGTGCGCCCTGCGCACCGAAATATTAAGCGGTGCGTGGGACGCACCCTACACCCGTTTCTCATTTTGTTAGGTGCTCTTAGATAAATAGTCGTCTCGCGATCAGCGCCGCTCCGCCTTCCGATATGCCCCGGGCGGCACGCCCATCTCGCGCTTGAACGCCTTGCTGAAGGCGGCCTCCGATTCGTATCCGACCCGCGCGGCGACATGCGCGATGCTCATCGTGGTCTGCTGCAGCAATTGCAGCGCCTGATGGAAACGGCAGCGCGTCAGGTAGGACATCGGCGACATGCCCACCTTCTCCTTGAAGCGCGCCGCGAACACGGCCCGCGACATGCCGGCGCGCGCCGCCAGCGACGCGAGGGTCCAGGGACGGGCGCTCTCGGCGTGCATCAGCCGTATGGCCGCGCTCAAGCGCTCGTCCGCGACCGCCCCGATCCAGCCGACGTCGCGCCCCTGCTCCGATAGCAGGTAGGCGCGCAACGACTGGATGAAGAAAATATCCGCGAGCCGGTCCACCATCAGCGCCGATCCCAGCGAGGGCGAGGCGATTTCATCGGCCAGCAGCCGGACCGTCGCTTCGAGTGCATCGAGCTCGCGCTCGCTGACGCGAAAGTGGACCAGCGGGGGCAGCAGATCGAGCACCGGCGGATAGTCCTGCCCGGCGAAGACGAAGCGGCCGCCCACCACGGTGGCGCGTTCGCCTCCGCCGTCGCAGCGCAGCGTTCGCCCTTCCAGCCGCTTCAACGCGTCCGCGAAGGCCTCGGCGTCGCCGTCGGGCGCATGCCGCAGCCGGAAGGCATCGCCCCGGGGCAGCAGGTAGCACGATCCGCGCGCCAGCGCGACCGGCGCGTGACCGTCCTTGATGTCGACGTAACAACCGCCCTCGGTGACGAGGCCGAACTTGGTATGGCGATAGATGCCGAAGTCCAGGCCCCACGGGGCGCCTGCCTCGACACGCGTATACTGGGCCTCGCGCACCCGCAGGCGCGGCAGAAGATCGGGAAACCATTCCATCGAAAAAGTCGCTCGGACAATTATTCAGGACGTTTGGGCATGGAGCGCGCCGGACCGCCGCCCTATGCTTGCGCCCTAGCCTACCAGAGTCCGACACAACAGCGGGAGTACCAATATGGATCTAGGATTGAACGGCAGGAAGGTGCTGATCACCGGCGGGACGCGCGGCATCGGCCGCGCCATGGCGCAGGCGTTCGGCGCCGAAGGGGCGCAACTCGCGCTCTGCGCCCGCAACGAGCGGCAGGTCACCGAGACCGTCAAGGCGCTGCGTGACGACGGCGTCACGGCCCACGGCACGGCGCTGGACATCGCCGATCATGCCGCCCTGAAATCGTGGATCCAACGGACCGGGGAGGAGCTCGGGGGCATCGACGTCGTGATCGCCAACCCCAGCGCCTTCGGCATCGGCGCGACCGAAGCCGATTGGCAGAACGGCTACGCGGTGGACCTGCTGGGCACGGTGCACACCGTCGAGGCCGCCATGCCCTTTCTGGAGCAGTCGGCGCAACGCTCGGGCGACGCGGCGATTCTGATCCTCGCGACGGCGGCCATCGCGGAGACCGACTTCGAGAGCGCCTACGGGGCCTACAAGTCCGCGCTCGTCCACTACGCCAAGGGCGCGGCGCGGCGCCTGGCGAAACAACGGGTGCGGGTCAACACGATTTCGCCCGGGACGATCTATGTCGAGGACGGCTTCTGGGGAAACGCCAAGCGCAACCTGCCCGGGCTCTACGCTGACTTCTTCGCGCGCAATCCGATGGGGCGCATGGGCGAGCCCCGGGAAGTCGCCAACGTCGCCGCCTTCCTCTGCTCTCCGGCGGCATCGTTCGTCACCGGCGCGAACGTCTTCGTCGACGGCGGGTGGACCAGCCGGGTGAACTTCTGACGCGGGTGCCGGGCGTGCCGGGTTTCAGGGACAGGCCGCCCACTGTTCAACATGGGAGCGAACCGATCGCTCGATCGCGACGCCGTTCGGAAAGCTGCCGCCCGCCCCCTGGCGCGCGACGATGCCGGTATAGCCTTTGTCCCGATCCCAAAACGGGTAGGCCCCGTAGGCGCCCGGGCTGGAGACCCGGGATCCCGCCGTGCAGTTGAACGTCGCGGCCTGGCATTCGTGCCACAGACCGAATCCGTAGTGCCAGTCCTCTCCCAGCCCGGCTATCGTCGGCGAGTAACTGATCGTGGCGGAGGCGATGTGATCCGCCAGCAGCTGGCTCATGGAGGCGGCATTCAGGAGCGCGCCGGCTTTCAGCGCTTTGAGAAAGTCCAGGTACTCCTCGCCGGTCCAATGCATGCCGCCGGCGAGGCGCGGATTGGACGAAGACGGGAGGTCATAGGTCGCGGTCGGGAACAGGCCGGTTTGCGCCTTGAATTCCGCGAAAACGTCCTGCCAGGCGGCGAAGCCGCGCGCCTTGATCGCCATCAGGCCCGCCACCTGCAGATGGGTGTTGGCGTAGTGAAACTGCTGCCCGGGGGTGATGCCGTTGCCGGCGTTGGCGTTCGCGATGTTGTTAACGCAGGTCTCAAAATCGAAGGCCCCGGCGTTGACACAAAGCGGCTCGGCCGTCAGGCCGGAGGTGAAGCTCAGCAGCTGCGCCAGGGTCATGCCGTACAGCGAATCGCCGCTGTCGATGGGCCAGGTGGCGATACGATCCTGTGGCCGGTCCGACAGGTTCAAAAAGCCCTGCTCCACCAGCCGCAGAACAATGACCGCCGAGACCAGCTTGGATGTCGACGCGGACTCATAGGAGGTTTGCAGGGTGGAGGCTCCCCGGTTGAAGCTGTAGCGGCGGCCATCCTGCCGTTCCACCGAGAAGGAAAAGTCCACCTCCGACGCGGTTTGAGCGAGGACCGCGTCCATCTCCGCTTCGAGCTGGGCCACCGAGCACGACGGCGCGGACGTCGCGCCGGTGTCGCTTCCGCCGCAGCCACCCAAAATGCCGGTGGCGGCGAATATCCCGATCGTCAGGGCAAAGTTCAGCCGCATAGGACGAATATAACGCGCGGCCCCAAGCTCGGTTGACGTGCCGTTGGTCCGGGCGGGGTGCGCGGACAATCCACACCTCGCGGATTTCGGGCGGTTTTGCCTGTCGCGCCGGGGGTCGGGGAGGCCCGACCCGCGTGCCGCGCGGCCTTGGCCAATCTCCGACTGTTGCACTATAGTCCTTAAGAGAACAACCTGACCCGCCGGCCTCATCCTGGGCGGCGGTCGTATCGGAGAGGGAGGGGAAAATGCGAAGCTTTGCCCGATTCACGGCCATCACCGTTCTCGCCGCGTTTGCCGGCGCCTGCGCCACGCCGGTGCCGGTCAACACACGCACGGTGTACTCGGACGACGGGGTCGCCGAGCTCATGGCGCCGGAGCCCTGGTATACGCGCCCGGATATCGGCCGCGACGCCAGCCTGCGCCTGGCGGACGCCGGGCGGGACGCCTACCTGCTGGTCAAT
>DASWHF010000028.1:0-31200 GCA_036393295.1 Acidiferrobacterales bacterium | reverse complement strand
GGCCGCCGCGCGGCTGGCGCCGGTATCGCCGACGCCGCGACTCGACGCCGAGGTGCTGGCGATGCGCGTCTGCGGCCTGAACCGCACCGCGCTGGTGGCGCGCGGCGACACGCCGCTCGGCGCCGAGCAGCAACGCGCGCTCGACGCGGCACTCGCGCGCCGAGCGGCCGGCGAGCCGGTCGCCTACATCACCGGCGAGCGCGAGTTCTGGTCCATGACGCTGCGGGTCACGCCCGACACGCTGATCCCGCGCCCGGAGACCGAGCTGCTGGTAGAGCAGGCGCTGGCACGCCTCCCGGGCAACGCACGTGCGACGATCGCCGATCTCGGCACCGGCAGCGGCGCCATTGCGCTGGCCATCGCCCGCGAACGTCCGGCCTGCCGCGTCATCGCGACCGACCGTTCGGCCGCCGCGCTGGCGGTGGCGCGCGCCAACGCCGCGCGCCTGCGGATCGACAATGTCGAGTTCCGCGAGGGGAAATGGCTCGCGCCGCTCGCCGGCCTGCGGCTCGACATGATCGTCAGCAACCCGCCCTATGTGCGCGACGACGATCCGCACCTGGCCGAGGGGGATGTGCGCTTCGAGCCGGCGGCGGCGCTCGCCGGCGGCGCCGCCGGCCTGGATGCGATTCGCGAGATTACGGCGGCGGCGCGCGACCGGCTCGCCGACGGCGGCCGGCTGCTGTTGGAGCACGGCCCGGATCAGGGTCCGGCGCTGCGCGCCCTGCTCGCCGCATTCGGCTACCGCGAGATCACATCGGTCCGCGATCTCGCCGGGCACGAACGCGTGACACTGGCGCAAAGCAAGAATCACATTTTTGCTTTGCGCGGTTGAAAAGGTGTTGGATGGACTTTTTCAACAAACTGCTAAGAGCACCTAACAAAATGAGAAACGGGTGTAGGGTGCGTCCCACGCACCGCTCAATATTTCGGTGCGCAGGGCGCACCCTACGGTTCGGCGTTGAATGCGAGGTCATTTTGTTAGGCACTCTAAAGCCGCGCTACTCCTTGGCGAATACCTTGATCTCGTAGCACTTGTCGGCGTCGAAGAAGAAGCTCACGCCTTGCCGGAGATAGAACAGCTTGTCGGCCACCTCGAGATCCGGCTTGCCGTAGAGCTTGCGGACGGCGTCGATCGAGCTGCCGAAGGTCGCGCCGCGCGCGGTCTTGTACGGCGCGCCGGGCTCGCCTTTGAAGCTGAGCGTCGCCAGCCGGCCGTCGTCCACGCGGTATTTCAAAATGACGCCGCCTTCGAGCTCGTAGACCAGATACAGGTCGTGCAGATTGTCCTTCGGCGTGCCGAGCGATTTCAGCGCGTCGTCGGCCGGCTGGCCGACATAGACCCGGTCGAGGCCCTTGCCCTCCTTGACCACGCTGTCCGCGACCGCGACGACCGGCGCGCCCGCGACCAGGCTGCCGAGTAACACCATACTGAGCATGCTGCGCATGACCTCCTCCATACTTGCGAGTCGCCGGCTGCCGCCGGCGGTCGCGGCTAGTCCGGGACCTGCGCACGCCTTACAATGCCCGCATGAATGACGAGCAACTGCTGCGCTACAGCCGCCAGATCATGCTGCCCCAGGTCGGCATCGAAGGGCAGGAGCGGTTGGCGCGCGCGCGTGTCCTGGTCGTCGGCCTGGGCGGCCTCGGCTCGCCGGCGGCGATGTATCTGGCGGCCAGCGGCGTCGGCCACCTGGTGGTCACCGATGATGACCGCGTCGAGCTCTCCAATCTACAGCGCCAAATACTGCATACCACCGCGGATCTGGGGCGGGCCAAGACCGAGTCCGCCCGCCGCGCGCTGGCCGCGATCAATCCGGACGTCACCGTCACGACCATCCCGCAACGCCTCGATGCCGCCGGCCTCCTCAAGCAGGCGCGGCTCGCCGACGCGGTGGTCGACGGCAGCGACAATTTTACCACACGCTTCGCCGTCAACCGGGCCTGTGTGGCGACGCGCACGCCGCTGATCTCGGGCGCCGTCATCCGCCTGGAGGGCCAGGTGGCGGTGTTCCGCGCTGACCGGCCGGACAGCCCCTGTTATCACTGCCTGTACAAGGAAGGCGAGGAGCTGGCCGAGACCTGCTCGGAGACCGGCGTGCTGGCGCCGCTGCCCGGCATCATCGGCAGCCTTCAGGCGGTCGAGACCCTGAAGGTGCTGCTCGACCTCGGCGAACCCCTGACCGGCCGCCTGCTGCTGCTGGATGCAAGCAGTATGGAGTGGCGCACTCTCCGGCTCAACAAGGATCCGGCCTGCCCGGTGTGCGGCGCATGACCGCGGAGCTCGTCCGGCTGCCGCGGCCGCTGGTGAACCAGTTACTGGGCCTCGCCCAGCACGCGCCGCGCGAGGAGATCTGCGGACTCATCGCCGGGCGCGACGGCCATTACTTGAACGCTTATCCGGTGTCGAACATCGCCGGCGACCGCGGGCACCGCTTCGAGATGGACCCGCGCGGACAGATCGATGCCCTGCGCGCGATGCGCGAGCGCGACGAGGAGTTGATGGCCATCTATCATTCGCATCCCGATGCGCCGGCGCTGCCGTCGCTGACCGACATCGCCCAGCACGAGTACCCCGGCCTGCTGTATCTCATCGTCTCGCTCGACACCGAGGGCGTGCTGGAGATGCGGGGTTTTCGCATCCGGGACGGGGCGGTGCAGGAAATCGGCGTGGGAATCTAGCAACAACCCAACGCAAAGGCGCAATCGGGCACGGCATTGAACCGCCGCGTAGGGTGGGGCCATGCCCCACCATGGCAGCGCGTGAAGCAGTAACGATCGTTCCGGCGGGGCAAGGCCCCGCCCTACCCATTTTTTTAGTTATTTTTGTTCACGGCCCATCAACTGGGCACGGCGTTGAACAGGCCGCGCTCCAGGATCGCCCAGGCGTCCTCCCAGCCGGCGGCCGGCGAATCGCGGAAGCCGCTGCGCACAAAGCCGGCGACGCGGCCCTCGATCAGCGCCAGCGCCAGGCGCGCGCCGTCACCGATACGCGCCTCGCTCGGCGCCGCCTGGCCCTCGCGCAGCACCTGACGCAGCAGGGTCTCGAGCCGGTCGTAGAACTGCGACATACGGCGGCGCAGCCGCTCGGTTTCGCCGACCAGGGCATCGCCGTGCATCAGGCGCGCCATGCCGGGGTTCTTGTCGGCGAAAGCCAGCACCAGGAACACCGTCTGCTTGAGCCGCAGCGCCGGATCGCCGTTGTCCTCGAGGATGCGGTTGATGCGGGTGAAGACCGACTCCTCGATGAACTCGATGAGCCCCTCGAACATCTTGGCCTTGCTCGGAAAGTGGCGATAGAGCGCCGCTTCGGAGACGCCGACCGCCTTGGCCAGCGCGGCCGTGGTGATGTGCTCGCCCTGATGCTCCTCCAGCATGCGCGCCAGCGTCTCGAGGATCTCGCGCCGACGTTCGCCGCTGCGCGCTTTGGCCATGGTGGTTGCCTCCGCCGGCCGGCCCCGGGGTGGCCGGGCCGACCGATTGTGCCTGGGATGGTCCCGGCGTGCCGTCGATATCGGGTTGCACCGGGGCGGCTCGCCTGCGGGCCACGATGCCGGGCGTCGCACCATCCTAGCACGCCCGGTGAAACGCCTCAGCCGCGGATCAGCGTGCCGACACCGGCATCGGTGAATACCTCGAGCAGCACCGCATGCTCGACGCGGCCGTCGATGATGTGCGCGGTCTTGACGCCGCTGTTCACGGCGTCCAGCGCGTAGGTCACCTTGGGCAGCATGCCGCCGTGGATGGTACCGTCCTGAATCAGACTGTTCACATGCTTGACGGTCAGGCCGGTCAGCAGCGTGCCGGCCTGATCGAGCACGCCGGGGGTGTTGGTGAGCAGGATCAGCTTCTCGGCGGCGAGCGTGATGGCGAGCTTGCCGGCCACCACGTCGGCATTGATGTTGTAGGCCTCGCCCTCCGGCCCGACGCCGATTGGCGCGATCACCGGAATGAAGTTGCGCGTGTCGAGCAGCGCCACCACCTCGGGGTCGATGCTGTCGACCTCGCCGACATGGCCGATGTCGACGATCTCGCTCGGCAGGCCCTCGGCCGGCGCCGATCTCATCACGAGCTTGCGCGCGCGGATCATGCCGCCGTCCTTGCCCGACAGGCCGATGGCCTTGCCGCCGTGGGTGTTGATGAGGCTGACGATCTCCTTGTTGACCAGGCCGCCGAGCACCATCTCGACCACGTCCATGGTTTCGCGGTCGGTGACGCGCATGCCCTGAATGAACTCGCTCTTCTTGCCGATGCGCTCCAGGAGCCGGCCGATCTGCGGCCCGCCGCCGTGCACCACCACCGGGTTCATGCCGACCGCCTTCATCAGCACCACGTCGCGCGCGAAGCTCTGCTTGAGGTTCTCGTCGACCATGGCGTTGCCGCCGTACTTGATGACGATGGTCTTGCCGTGGAAACGCTGGATGTAGGGCAGCGCCTCGGCCAGGATCTGGGCGCGCTCGGCCGCGCTCTTGGGGTTAAGGCTCATGGGTCGGTCGTCCTCCGCTCGACCGGCACCGGCTCAGGGTGCCGTCGGGGGATTGTACCCGAGCGGCGGCGCGCGCCCTACTCCGGCGGCCGCGGGCCGGTGCGGCGCCCGGCATCCGGCCGGTACAAAAGAAAAGGGCCGCCGAGGCGGCCCTGGATCGCGGACGGCCCGCGCGCTTACTTGACGTCGACGGTGATGCGCTTCGGCTTGACCTCTTCGGCCTTCGGGAGCGTCAGCTCCAGGATGCCGTCCTTGTAGCTGGCGCGCACCTTCTTGTCGTCGACTTCCTTGCCGAGCTGCAGGCTGCGGACATAGCGGCCGTAGCGGCGCTCGCGGCGTATCACACGATCGCCTTCCTTCTGCTCGCTGTCGCTCTTGCTCTCGCCGCTGATCGTGAGTATCCCGCCTTCCAGCGTGATATTGATGTCGTCCTTGTTCACGCCGGGCATCTCGGCATGCACGACGAACTCGTTGTCGCGCTCGGTGACGTCCAGGCGCGGCACGATGCCGGCCTCGGCCGTGTCCTCTTCGGCCCAGCGCAGCGGCCGGAAGAAGCCCTCGAACAGGCTGTCGATATCGTCGCCCCAGCGATTGGTCATGCCGCGGTTCGGCGACCTCATCAGTGTGCTCATCGTCTCACCTCCTATCAGGTTTGGTTGGCTGGCTGTGAAAACCAGTTTGTCTATTGATGGGGGTGGGAGGGGCGTTTTCAAGACCCGTCCGGCCGGCGGGCCGGACGGGAAAAACCATCACAGCGACTGGGGGTTAGCGAATTCCGGACACGGCCCGGCGGGGTGCCGGCCGGTCAGAGGATGTACCGCGCCAGGTCCTCGTCGCCGGCCAGCTCCTTCAGGTGCTCGTCGACATAGGCGGCGTCGAGGGTGACGGTCTGGCCGCCGCGGTCGGCGGCCTCGTAGGACACGGTCTCGAGCAGCCGCTCCATGACGGTGTGCAGGCGCCGGGCGCCGATGTTCTCGGTGCGCTCGTTGACCTGCCAGGCGACCTCGGCGATACGCCGCACGCCGTCGGGCGTGAAGCTCAGGGTCACGCCCTCGGTGGCCATGAGCGCGGCGTACTGTTCGGTGAGCGAGGCGTCGGTCTCGGTGAGGATGCGCACGAAGTCCTCGACGGTGAGCGCGCGCAGCTCGACGCGGATCGGCAACCGGCCCTGCAGCTCCGGCACCAGGTCGGACGGCCTCGACAGATGGAAGGCGCCCGAGGCGATGAACAGGATATGGTCGGTCCGGACCATGCCGTACTTGGTGGTGACGGTCGAGCCCTCGACCAGCGGCAGCAGGTCGCGCTGCACGCCCTCGCGCGATACGTCCGGGCCACGCGTCTCGGAACGGCCGGCGATCTTGTCGAGCTCGTCGAGGAACACGATGCCGTGCTGCTCGACGCGCTCGATGGCGCGCGCCTTGAGATCCTCGTCGTTGATCATGCGCGCCGCCTCCTCCTCGGTCAGCAGCTTCATCGCCTCGTGGATCTTGAGCTTGCGGGTGCGCGTGCGGCGGCCGCCCATGCCCTGAAACATGCCCTGCAGCTGGCTGGTGAGGTCCTCCATGCCGGGCGGCGCCAGGATCTCGACGCCCATCGCCGGCACCGACAGCTCGACCTCGATCTCCTGCTCGTCGAGACCGCCCTCGCGCAGCTTCTTGCGGAAGGCCTGGCGGGCGGCGCCCTCGCCGCCGGGACGCACCTCGCCGGCCGCGGCGAAGCCGACCTCGCGCGCCGGCGGCAGCAGGATGTCGAGGATGCGCTCCTCGGCGGCATCCTGGGCGCGGACCCGGACCTTGTCCATCTCCTCGCTGCGCATCATTTTCACGGCGATGTCGGCCAGGTCGCGGATGATGGAGTCGACATCGCGCCCGACGTAACCGACCTCGGTGAACTTGGTGGCCTCGACCTTGATGAACGGCGCGTGCGCGAGCCGGGCCAGGCGCCGCGCGATCTCGGTCTTGCCGACCCCGGTCGGGCCGATCATGAGGATGTTCTTCGGTGTGATCTCGTTGCGCAGCTCGGGGTCGGGCACCTGCGCGCGCCGCCAGCGGTTGCGCAACGCAATCGCCACCGCACGCTTGGCGGCGCCCTGGCCGATGATGTGCTTGTCCAGCTCCTGGACGATTTCGCGGGGTGTCATTTCGGACATGGCTCAGCCTATGAATGATTAGCCACGGGGGACACGGGGGTCACGGGGAAAATCAAGTTTAAAAACCACCGCACCGATTTTCACATTATTCTTCCCCGTGTTCCCCGTGGCTAATCCTTATATTTCCAGCTCTTCAATCGTCAAGCTGTGGTTGGTGTAGATGCAGATGTCGCCGGCGATATTCAAGGCCCGCTCGACGACGGCGCGCGCGTCGAGCTCGGTGTTGTCCAGCAGGGCGCGCGCCGCCGCCTGGGCGTAGGGGCCGCCCGAGCCGATCGCGATCAGCCCGCCTTCCGGCTCGATGACGTCGCCGTTGCCGGTGATGACCAGCGAGGCGGTCTTGTCGGCCACCGCCAGCAACGCCTCCAGGCGGCGCAGCACCCGGTCGGTGCGCCAGTCCTTGGCCAGCTCCACGGCCGAGCGGGTGAGATTGCCCTGGTGCTTTTCGAGCTTGGCCTCGAAACGCTCGAACAGCGTGAAGGCGTCGGCGGTGCCGCCGGCGAAGCCGGCGATGATCCGGTCCTGGTACAGGCGCCGCACCTTGCGGGCGTTGGCCTTCAGGATGGTTTCACCCATCGACACCTGGCCGTCGCCGCCGATGACGACCTTGGCGCCGCGGCGCACGGAAAGGATGGTGGTGCCGTGATAGGTCTGCACAGGATGGGTCCGGTTCGATCGGGTGCCGCCAGCGGGTCGAACCGGCATTCTAGCCGATTGCCGCGGCGGGTTTAAGCGCGCCTCAGCCGGGGATGCGGCGCAGTTCGGTGGTCGCCTCGGATTCGGCAGGCGGCGGCAGCAGCTGTGCGAGCGCCCGCTCCACCAGCTGTTGGCGGGCACTGGCCCGCGGATAGACGGCATAGACCTGACGATCCACCACCGGCGCGTCGACGACCCGGTGCAGGCGACCCGCCTCGATATGCGGTTCGGCCATGGCCTCGGCCAGATAGGCCGAGCCGCCGCACTCCAGCAGGAACCCGAGCGCCAGACGGCCGAGCCCCATGCGCAGCGCCGGCGGTTGCATGTCGGGGAAATGACGGGCCTGGGCGATCGCGAACGATGTGCCCCAATCGACCTTGACGTAGTTGCGGCTGACGGCGGCGGCCGCGGTCAGCCCTGGCTCGGTCGAAACCAGCACCAGCTTCAGCGTGCCGACCTCGCGCACCTCGAGGTCGGCGAGCTGCGGCGGGTCGAACATGACAGCGAGGTCGAGCGTGCCATCCAGCAGCTTGCGCACCAGTGCCTCGGCGCCGCCCGCCTCCGCCACCAGGGCGAGCTCCGGCATGGATCGGTACAAGCGCTGGATCCAACCCTGGAGCAGAATATCCCACAGGCCGAACATACCGCCGATCGCCAGCAGCGACCGGTCGTCGCCCGGCAGCGCGGCATCCTGGCGGGCCCGATGCCAGGCCGTGAGTATGGATTCGGCGTGCTTGAGAAACCGCCGGCCGGCGGCCGTCAGCTGGATGTCGTTGCGCTGACGGACGAACAGCGATGTGCCCAGGGTTTCCTCGAGCTGGCGGACCCGGGCGCTGACCGCCGATTGCGTCAGGAACAGATTCTCCGCCGCCCGGCCGAAATGCCGGGTGCGGTTGACCTCCAGGAAAGTCCGCAAGAGCTCGATGTCCACGCGCGCGGATCCAGAAAAAACGTCGATGGAGACGATCATTTCATTTTGATTTATCGAATACAAGCCAGCCCCTATAACGTTGCTGACCCGCTGTGGGCCAGCTCCGGCGGGCCGACCCCCTGCCCACCATTCAATAGGAGTTCAACGATGAAACGTATCATGATTTGCGCCGGCGTCGCCGTGAGCCTGATCGGCGCGCCGGTCTTCGCCGCCAAAAAAGACGCGGCACCGGACATCAAGACGGCCCAGGCCAAGTGCGAGCGCTGGGCCACGGAAACCAAGGTCCCGGATGCCGAGCGCAAAACCTATATCAAAGATTGCGTGCGCGAGCTGACGGTGCCGGATCCGAAGAAAGAAGGCGGCGGCGACGAATAAGCACTGCTGGCGCACCGGCAAGCGGGGCCCGTCCGGTGGCATACGGACGGGCCTTTTGTTTTCCCGGGGCGAGCGGCGGCGGTCGTCGTGGCATCCTTTCCCGCGGCGACCCCGGCGCGGGCAGAGCTGGATCAGGCCCCGGCACCCGTGGCCGAAAAGACCGGCGCGGTCGTCGTCGTGAAGCTCAGCTGCAAGCCGTCGAGCATGAACTGCACGGCCAGCGCCGCCAGGATGATGCCCAGCACGCGCGTGATGACGTTGGCGCCGGTCTCGCCCATGATGCCCATGATGCGCCCGGCCGCGAGCAGCGAGATGAGCGTCATGAGCAGCACCACGGCCAGCACGCCCAGCACCGCCAGGGTGCGCAGCGCGCCGGCGCCGCCGTTGCCGGTCAGCAGCAGCACCGTGGTGATGGCGCCGGGCCCGGCGATCAGCGGGATGGCCAGGGGAAACACCGAGATGTCCTTGCGCTGCTCGGCCTCCTCCAGCTCGCGCAAGGTGGTGGAGCGCAGGCCCGAATGGCGCGCGAACACCATGTCGATGGCGAGCAGGAACAACAGCGCGCCGCCGGCGATGCGGAAGGCCGGAAGCCCGATGCCGAGCGCGCGGAACAAGCCCTCGCCGACCAGCACGAACACCACCAGCACGGCGGCGGCGAGCATCGTGCCCTTGATCGCCATGGCGCGCTTGTAGGCCAAGGAGCCGCCGTGGGTGAGCGCCGCGAACATCGGCGCGAGCCCGATGGGATCGACGACCACGAACAGCACGATGAAGCTGTTGAAGAGCAATTCCCACATGGCGATCGTGCGATTGATCCGCGTTGCTTGTTGCCGGCCGGGCGGCGGGCGCGATGCGCCATGGTATACGAAAACCGCACGCGCCGGCAGCGCCCCGGCCGGATCACCGGCGGTGGTATAATGGCGTCCGGTCGGCGGACTCCGCCTCGACCGGGGCTTCTTTCAAGGACTGCACCATGAATCGCTTCGTTTTCGCGCATGCGGCGGGCCGGGACTGGCGCGAGGCCAGCCGCGATTGCCTTGCCGGGCTCGCCGCCACGCCGCGCGACGCCAACCTCGGCTTCGTCTACGCCACCGACCACTGCGCCGAGGCCATGGCCGAGATCCTCGCGACCGCGCAGCGCGTCACCGGCATCGCGCACTGGGTCGGCACCGTCGGCATGGGAATCTGCGCCAGCGGCCGCGAGTACCACGACCAGCCCGCGGTCGGCATGATGCTGGCGTCGTTCCCGGACGACGGCTTCCGCGTGTTCGGCAACCTGCGCCAGGACCTCGACGCCTTCGTCGACGTCAACCGGCCGTGGTACGCACGCACCGCCAGCCGCTTCGGCATCGTCCACGGCGACCCGCGCAATGCGCGACTGCCGGACCTGCTCGCGGCGCTCGGCGAGGAGGTCAACGGGGGCTTCTTCGTCGGTGGCTTGAGTTCGTCGCGCGGCGTCCACGCCCAGGTCGCCGACGGCGTGACCGAGGGCGGGCTGTCGGGCGTACTGCTGGCCCCCGAAGTCGGCGTCGCCACCACCCTCACCCAGGGCTGCGCGCCGTTCGGCGCGATGCACGAGATCACCGAATGCGAGCGCAATATCCTCATCACGCTCGACGGCAAGCCGGCGCTGGAGGTGTTCTACGCGGAGATCGGCGACATTCTGGCGCGTGACCTGAACCGCGCCGCGCATTACATCGGCGCGGCGCTGCCGCTGCCCGGCACCGACACCGGCGACTACCTGGTGCGCAACCTGGTCGGCGCGGATACCGATAAAAAATTGCTGGCGATCGGCGAGCTGGTCAACCCCGGCCAGCGCATCCAGTTCTGCCGGCGCGACGCGCCGAGCGCGGAACAGGACATGCGGCGCATGCTGCGCGAGTTGAAAGCGCGCGCGGCGCAGGCGCCGCGCGGCGGGGTGTACTACTCCTGCGTCGGCCGCGGCCCGAACCTGTTCGGCGCGCAGTCCGAGGAGCTCAAGACCATCCAGGAGGAGCTCGGCGAGTTTCCGCTGGTCGGCTTCTACTGCAACGGCGAAATCTCCAACAACCGGCTGTACGGCTATACCGGCGTGCTCACGCTGTTTCTTTGAGCCGGAAGGCTGAAATTCAGCTTGGTGTAGGCGGGGCTTCCAGCCCCGCCGTGCATGGCGTGCAGCGATTCGTAATCCTTAACCGAGACCCCGCGGCGGCGACAGCGGGGCAGGATGCCCCGCTTACGCATAGGAATTGCTACTCCAGCCGGAAGCCGACCTTGAGCTTCACCTGGAAGTGCGCGATCTTGCCGTCGGCGAGATGGCCGCGGGTCTCCAGCACCTCGAACCAGTCGAGGTTCTTGAGCGTCTTGGCGGCGCGTGCGACGGCATTCTGGATGGCGTCGTCGGTGCCCTTCGTGGACGAACCCACCAGCTCGATCACCTTGTATACATGGTTGGACATGGCGTTTTCTCCTTGTGGTTATGCGTCGGATGTCAGGGTTCCATCGACCGGCCGCAATTCCAGCAGATCGCGAAGTTCTCCGGATTGTCCTCGCGGCAACCCGGGCAACGACGGACTGCGGTGCTGTGCGCGGCCTGATCGATCTCCGCCAGGATGCGCCGCGCCGGAATCAGGTCGCGGTCGTCGTCCAGCCAGATCTCGGGATAGGTGTCGCCGAACGGCAGCTCGCCGAGCCCGCCCTGGGCGTGCTCGTTGAGAATCCGCGCGGCGATGCCGGCGGACTGCAGCCGGCCCAGGATCAGATGCGCCTCCTGCAGACTCCCTGCCGCATACAGGCGCTGCATCACCGCGGCGTCAGTCGTAGTGCTTGTGCTGGGCGCGGCGCCGGCCGGCGCGCTGCACGACGATGCCGCGGATGCTGTACTCGCCGTCGAGCTCGATGCTGGGATACTGGTCGTTCAGGGGTTTGAGCACGCGCCGCTCGCCCTCGATCCGGAGCTGGCGGAACAGCGTGTCGCCCCGGTAATCGACGACCACGAACGAGCCGTCGCGGGCATGCGCGCCCGGCTCGATGATGACGATGCAACCGTCCCAGAACTCGGGCGCCATGCTGTCGCCGAGCACCCGCAGGGCGTAGGGTTCGCGCGCGCTGCAGCCTTCACTCATACCGGGACTCCGGGGATAGCGCTGGATATGCGCACCAAATTATCACAGGCCGCCGGTGCTGGCCAGTTGCCGGCCTCAGGACGCCTCGGCGCCGCGGCCCTTGAGCGGCAGCACGCCGGCCAGATCGCCGATGACGTTGACCAGCTCGCTGTTGGACGGCACCACGATCTTGGCGTTTTCCTCGAGCGCCGTCTCCACCGCCTGCAGCTTGCGCAGCAGCTGGGCGTTGCCGACGAAGTACTGGTTGGCGGCCTCGTTGACCAGCTTGATCGCCTGGGCCTCGCCTTCGGCCTGCAGGATGCGCGCCTGCTTGACGCCCTCGGCCTTCTTGATCGCGGCGCGCTTCTCGCCGTCGGCCTCGGTTTCGGCGGGGGTCGCGAAGCCGACCGCCGCGACCTTCTCGTTCTCGGCCTTGACCACCTTGTTCATGGTCTCCTGCACGTCGCGCGGCGGTTCGATCTCCTTGAGCTCGGCGCGCGCGATCTCGATGCCCCAGGCCTCGGACTCGCGCTGCAGGGTGCTCTGCAGCTCGACGTTGATGCGGTTGCGTTCGCTGTTGGCCGATTTGAGCGTCAGCGTGCCGACGATGTTGCGCAGCGTGGTGCGCGTCAGGTTGACAATCTGCACGGCATAGGCGTTGACGTTGTGACGTGCAGGACGCACTAATGCCGCGAAGCGCAGGGATGCGCGAGAGCGGCGAACTGCGAGCGTTTGACACTGTCCTCGTCCTCCTTGACCTTGAAATAGATCTGGGCGTCGACGCGCGCGTTGAGATTGTCGTTGGTGATGATTTCCTGCGGCTCGGCGTCGACCATCTGCTCGGTGATGTTCACCTTGTACATGCGGTCGATGACGGGGATGATCCAGTGAAATCCCGGCTGGGCGAAGCGCCGGTACTTGCCGAGGCGCTCGACCAGGGCACGATGCGTGGGGCGGACGACGCGGATGCCGGCAAGGAAAATCAACGCCACCAGGGTGGCGGCCAGGTAACTCATCGGCATGGATCACTCCTTCGTTGTTGTCTTGGATCGGGACCGCGACGCGGCGCTCTGCTTGCGGGCGCGCGGGTGCGCCTGGTCGTAGACCTTGGCCAGGTGCTGGAAATCGAGATGAGTATAGACCTGGGTGGTGGACAAGTGCGCGTGACCGAGCAGCTCCTGCACGGCGCGCAGGTCGCCGCTCGATTCCAGGAGATGGCTGGCGAAGGAGTGGCGCAGCATGTGCGGATGCACCGGCACGCCGAGACCCTGGCGGCGCGCCCAGTGGCGCAGTCGCGCCTGCACCGCGCGCGGCCCGAGCCGCCGGCCGTTGCGCGCGACGAACAGCGCGCCTTCGCCGGGCGCGACCAGCGCCGCGCGCGCAGCCAGCCAGCGCGTGAGCGCCTCGCAGGCATGACGGCCGACCGGCACGACGCGGGTCTTGGCGCCCTTGCCGGTAACGCGCACCAGCTGATCGCGCCGGTCGACGTCGTGGACGTCGAGCCCGGTGAGCTCGGCCAGCCGCAGGCCCGAGGAGTACATGAGTTCCCACATCGCGCGGTCGCGCAACGCCAGGGGATCGGACTGCGTGATCTCGACCAGCTGCCGCGCCTGGTCGGCGCTCAACACCTCGGGCAGGCGGCGCGCATTCTTGGGCGCGCGCAGGTCGGCCAGCGGATTGTGCGCGGCGAGCCCTTCGCGCAGCAGATGGCGGAACAGCGAGCGCGCCGCCGACAGCATGCGTTGGATGCTGCTGGGCGAAAGCCCGGCGCGGTGCAGCTGCGCCAGCCAGGCGCGCGCCTGCGCCGGTGTCAGCGCCGACCAGCGCGCCACCCCCAGCCGGTCGCAGTAGCGCCGCAACGCGTCGAGATCGCGCGCATAGGCCGCGAGCGTGTGCGGCGAGACGCGCCGCACCGCGCGCAGGGAATCGAGGAAGCCGTTGAGTTGGCCGAGGGCGTCGCCGTGCATGACGAGCCGGCGCGCCGCGCTCAGAGGTGGCGCGCCATGGCCGCCGCCAGCAGCTCGCCGAGCTTGGCCAGGTAGAGCGTGCCCATCTGCGGGTCGAAGCGCAGCGGATCGCTGCTGCCCAGCGCCAGCACGCCGCGCACGTCCTTGACGCCCAGCAGCACCAGCGCGCTCGAGCGGATCTCGCGGGCGGCGTCGCCGAACAGGTAGACGAGCGCGTCCTTGTCCTGGCGGGCGCCGGCGATCGGCTTGACGGCGCGCTTGCGCGCCGCGCCGCGCCCATCGTGCTCCTCGCGGAAGAACTGATGGAGAATGCCGTCCAGCCGCCGGTCGCCGGGGTCGGTGAACTCCGGGCTGCCGGCGTGCTGCGCGGTTTCGCTCTTGAGCCGCACGCTGACCGCGTCGAGCTTGAACTGCTGGCGCAGCATGTCGCGCGCCGTGCCGATCACGTCTTCGAGCGAAGCGGCGTCGATCATGGCGAGCGCGAAGCGGTGCAGGCGATCGGCCAGCACGTCGTTCTCGCGCGCGATCGTGACCAGTTCGCGCAGCTGGCGCGACACGGCTGCGTGCTTGTCGCGCAGCACCCGCACCTGGCGCTCGATCAGCGACACCGCGCCGGCGGCGGACTCGTGCGGCACGGTCAGCGCCGCCAGCACTTCGGGGTAACGGGAGAAGTAATCCGGATTCTGCTCGAGGTAGCGCGACACCGCCTCTTCCCACGACAGCTCCCGGTCCTGGCCTTCGTTGGTCTGTTTGCTGGTCATTGCCCCTCGCCTATAGCTTGTCCAGATCGATCCGGCCGTCGTAGACCGTCTCGGCGGGCCCGGTCATCCACACCGGCGCGTCACCGCCTTCCCAGGCCACGGTCAGCCGCCCCCCGCGCACCATGACCTCGACCCGCGCGTCCAGCAGCCCGCGCCGGCGGCCGGCGACCACGGCCGCGCAGGCCCCGGTGCCGCAGGCCAGGGTCTCGCCGGCGCCGCGCTCGTGGACGCGCAGGCGGATGTGGCCACGGTCGACGATCTGCATGAACCCCGCGTTCACCCGCTGGGGGAACTGGACGTGGCGCTCGATCGCCGGGCCCTGGGTCACGACCGGCGCGCGGTCCACGTCCGGCACGATCTGCACCGCGTGCGGATTGCCCATGGACAGCACCATGACCGGCAGGATTTCGCCCAACACATTCAAATCATAGACGATTTCGTCGCGCGCCGCGCCCTGGGGGATGAACGGGACCTCGGCCGGCGCGAACCGCGGCCGGCCCATGTCGACCGTGACCTGGCCGTCCGGCTCGATACGCAGGACAATCACGCCCCCCAAGGTCTCGACCCGGATCTCGGTCTTGTCGGTCAGCCCCTGGTCGCGCACGAAGCGCGCGAAGCAGCGCGCGCCGTTGCCGCACTGCTCGACCTCGCCGCCGTCGGCGTTGTAGATACGGTAACGGAAATCCACCCCCTCGCGGCCCGGCGCCTCGACCACCAGCACCTGGTCGCAGCCGACGCCGAAGCGCCGGTCCGCCAGGCGGCGAATCTTTTCCGGGGTCAGGAACACCCGCTGGCGCAGGCCGTCAAAGACCACGAAGTCATTGCCCAACCCGTGCATCTTGCTGAAGGCCACCGGCATCGGAATAGATTACCGCTTGCGCGGGTGCAAGGAAACCTGAATATTACGCCTCCATGAAAACCTTCGTGACCCGGCATTTCCACCGCCTGCGCAAAACCGACAATCATTGGCTGCGCAAAAGCATCGGCGTGTTGCTGGTGATCGGCGGCCTGCTCGGCTTCCTGCCGGTGCTGGGTTTCTGGATGCTGCCGGTAGGCCTGGCGCTGCTCGCCGTGGATTCCGCGATCGCGCGCCGTCTCTATCGCCAGCTGCGCCTGTGGTGGGGACGGCGCTTTCACAACCCGTCGCGCGCCCGCCTCCGGCGCCTCGGCAAGGCGTCGCCCGCGGCCGCGGCGGAACGGGCCGCCGGCAATCCCAAGCAACGCGGCGATCGATGACCGCCCGGGTTCCGGCGGCATAGCCCACGCGCTCACTCGCCGTCAACCCATCCCCAGGCGATCAGGTGCCGGTCGCTCACCGCCTCCACCTTGAGGCGGCTCAACCCGGCGCGCACGAGCTGGGTACGCACCTCGGCCGGCGTGTAGGCCGCGAGCAGCGAATGATAAAAGTCGCGCACCAACACCGCGGGCTCGCCGCCGGCATGCGCCGCGACCAGGCTGCGCGCCGCAGCGCGGCTCGCCGGGCGCATGAGATCCATGACGTAGACGGCCGCGCCCGGCGCGGCCGCATGGGCAAGTGTCGACCACAACGCATGCGGATCGCGCAAATGATGCAGCAGGCTGTTGCTGATCACGGTGTCGAAGGCGCGCGCCGGCGGGCGCGCCTCGGGCAGATAACCGCGCACCAGCGAAATGCGCCCGGCAAGCCCTGCACCCGCGACCGCCGCGCGCCCGTGGCGCAGCATGGCCTCGGCGCCGTCGATGCCGAGCAGCGTGCAACGCGGATGGGCGCGCGCGAAACGCAGCGAGACGTCCGCCGGCCCGCAGCCGAGATCCAGCACCCGGCGCGGCGCATGCCGGGGGAAACGCGCGCGGAACTGCGCAACGAAGAAGTCATGCGGCTCGCTGAAGTCGGCCAGCGCATAGGCCTGCGCCTGGGCGGCGTCGTTCATGAGCTCGGGTTCGGGAACACGTTTCATAAAAATTCAGTGGCGAGTGACTAGTAGCGAGTGGCGAGTAAATGCATTCACTAGCTACTCGCTACTAGCCACTCGCTACTGTTTTAGAACCGACTCCGCCGCAAAAAGCTCCCCGACCGTCTCGCGCCGGCGCACAATCTGATAGCGCCCCCCATCGACCATGACCTCGGCGGCGCGCGGGCGGGTGTTGTAGTTGGAGCTCATGCTGGAGCCGTAGGCCCCGGCCGAGCGCACCGCCAGCAGGTCGCCGGGGGCCAGGCTCAAGCGCCGCTCGCGGCCGAGAAAATCGCCGCTCTCGCAAACCGGGCCGACGACGTCGTAGACCTGCGCGTCGGCATCGCGCTTCACGACCGGCACGATCTCCTGCCAGGCGTCGTAGAGCGATGGGCGCATCAGGTCGTTCATGGCGGCGTCGACCACCGCGAAATTCCTCGTGGCGCCGTGCTTGAGATACTCGACGCGCGTCAGCAGCACGCCGGCGTTGCCGACGATCGCCCGGCCCGGCTCGATCAGGAGCTCGACGCCGGCATGGCGGCTGGCGGCGACGCCGGCCAGGATGGCGCCCACGTATTCCTCCGGCGCCGGCGGCGTCTCGTCGCGATAGCGGATGCCGAGCCCACCGCCCAGGTCAAGGTGCTTGAGCGCGATACCGGCGTCGGCCAGCGCGTCGGCGAGCACCAGCACCCTCGTCAAGGCGTCGCGGAACGGATCCATGCCGGTGAGCTGCGAGCCGATGTGGCAGTCCACCCCCACCACCGCGATGCCCGGCAGGCGCGCCGCGCGGCGGTACACGGCCAAGGCCTGCTCCATGGGAATGCCGAACTTGCTGTTCCGAAGGCCGGTGGCGATATACGGATGCGTACCGGCGTCGACGTCGGGATTGACGCGCAGGCTTACCGCCGCGCGCCGCTGCATCGAGCGCGCCACCCAGTTGAGCCGGTCCAGCTCGCCCTCCGACTCGACATTGAAGCAGCGGATGCCGGCCTCGAGCGCGCGGCGCATCTCGGCCTCGGTCTTGCCGACGCCGGAGAACACCACCTGGCGCGCGTCGCCGCCGGCGGCCAGCACGCGCTCGAGCTCGCCGACCGACACGATGTCGAAACCCGAGCCGAGCCGCGCCAGCAGGTTCAGCACCGCCAGGTTGGAATTCGCCTTGACGGCGTAGCAGACCCGGTGCGGGCGTCCGCCGAAGGCGGCGTCGAAAGCGCGCCAGCGCGCCTCGATATGGGCGCGCGAGTACACGTAGCAGGGCGTGCCGACGCTGGTGGCGATATCGGCGAGCGCCACCTCCTCGGCGTGCAGGGCCGCATCGCGGTAGGAAAACGGTTCCATGGGCGGTCGGCTAGGGCTTCGGTTCGGCCGGCGCGGTCGCGGCCGGTTTCGCGGTCGCGGCGTTTTCGGGCAGGTACAGGGCGCCCTTCTTGCCGCAGCCGGCGGCCAGGGCAAGGACAACCGACAGCATGATCCACGGAATCCAGCGCATCGTCGTTCCGGCGCGTTGTTGCCGGCCTTGAGGTTCTCTAGAATATCCGTTTTTCGGCAGGCGGGAAACCCGGATGACGCCCCAGGAGTTCAATCACCAGGTCGAGCAGACGCTGCTGCGCATCGAGCAGGCGGTCGAGGCGAGCGGCGCCGACATCGAGTTCGAGAACGCCGGCGAGATCCTCACCCTGGAGTTCGCCAACGGCAGCAAGATCATCGTCAACAAACAGGGCGCCGCCAACCAGCTGTGGGTCGCCGCCCGCTCCGGCGGCTTCCACTACGACTACGACGCCGCCGGCGACCGCTGGGTCAACGACCAGAGCGGCGCCGAACTGTTCGCCGAGCTGTCGCGGCTGATAAGCAAACAGGCCGGCGAGACGGTTGAATTGGGGTAACGGGTGCTTACGGGAAAAGCGATTAGCCACAGGGGCACGAGGAACACGGGGAAAATCGGAATCGGTAAACCACCAAAACGAACATGGCAGATGCGTAGGGTGGGGCCCTGCCCCACCGTTAGACCGCGTGGTGGGGCAGGGCCCCACCCTACGGCCTGAGCCCTCAACGGAGATCGCCCCGACCCGCTGCACGGGCCTTGCAATGACTATCGGCGCGTTACTCCCAACTGCCCTCCTTCGCCACGAACTCCGCCGGGTCGCCGCACTTCGGACAGTTGAGCTTGCGCGTGTCGTCGGCCAGCAGGGTCACGGCGTCGTGGTAGCAGACCGAGCAGCGCGGGATCCGGTTCTCATGGACCCAGGTGCTGCCGACCGACTTGCAGTTGTCGCAACGGAACAGGCGCAGAAACGGAAACTCCTCGCGCCCGCGACCGACCCCGATATCGGTCTCGGCATACCGGCAATGCCGGCAATAAAAATCGACGAACCCACCCATACCCGCCACTCCTCGCCACTCGCCACTCGCCACTTGTTACTTGCAACTTGCTACTGCCTTCAAAATACCACAGCCGCGACGTCCTCGTAGTGTCGGGCAAAATGCACCCTGAGCCCCTTGCGGATGTGATCCGGCAACTCCTCGAAATCGCGGCGGTTGGCCTCGGGCAGGATCAGCTCCCTGAGCTTGGCGCGGCGCGCGGCGATGACCTTCTCGCGGATCCCGCCGACCGGCAGCACCTGACCCATGAGCGTGATCTCACCGGTCATGGCGAGCGGCCGTTTGACCTTTTTGCCGCGCGCCAGCGACAGCAGCGCCGTGGCCATGGTGATGCCGGCGCTCGGACCGTCCTTGGGCGTGGCGCCGGCCGGCACGTGCAAGTGGATGAAGGCCTTCTCGAAATAGTCCGCCGGCGCGCCGAACTGCTCGCAGTGCGCGGAGATATAACTGTAGGCGATCTCCGCCGATTCCCGCATCACGTCGCCGAGCTGGCCGGTGAGCTTGAAGCCGCGGTTCTGGATGTAGACGCGCGTTGCCTCGACGTCGAGCGTCGCGCCGCCGAGCGGCGTCCAGGCGAGCCCCGTGACCACGCCGACCCCGCGCGACGGCGGCTCGTCGGTGAACACCGGCTTGCCGAGGTAGTCGGCCAGGTTGGCGGCGGTCACGCGCACCGGCGGTTTGGCACCGCCCAGGAGCTTCACCGCCGCCTTGCGCGCGATCTGGTGCAGGCGCTTTTCCAGGTTGCGCACGCCGGCCTCGCGCGCATAACCCTCGATGATGGCGGTCAGCGCCGGCTTGTCGATCTTGAGCTGGCCGCGCTTCAGGCCCGCGCGCTGGATCACGCGCGGCAGCAGGTGGCGGCTGGCGATGGCGAGCTTCTCGCTCGTGATGTAGCCGGACAGCCGGATCACCTCCATGCGGTCGAGCAGCGGCCCCGGAATGCCGTCGAGCTGGTTGGCGGTGCAGACGAACAGCACCTTCGACAGGTCGAAGCGCACGTCGAGGTAGTGATCGAGAAAATCGACGTTCTGCTCCGGGTCCAGCACCTCGAGCAACGCCGAGGCCGGGTTGCCCTGGTAGCTGGCGCCGATCTTGTCGATCTCGTCGAGCATGATCACCGGGTTGGCGACGCCGACGTCCTTGATGGCCTGGACGAACTTGCCGGGCATGGCGCCGATATAGGTGCGGCGGTGGCCCTTGATCTCGGCCTCGTCGCGCATGCCGCCGACCGAGAAGCGATAGAACTTGCGCCCCAGGGCATCGGCGATGGAGTGGCCGATCGAGGTCTTGCCGACGCCGGGCGGGCCGACCAGGAGAATGATGGAACCGCTGACCTCGCCCTTCATGGCGCCGACCGCGAGGAATTCGATGATACGGTCCTTGACGTCGCTCAAACCCTCGTGGTCGCGGTCGAGGATGCGGCGCGCCTCCTTGAGATCGAGCTTGTCCTTCGAGTGCTTCCCCCAGGGCAGCTGGGTGAGCCAGTCGAGATAATTGCGGGTGACGGCGAACTCCGGCGAGCCGGTCTCGAGCACCGCCAGTTTCTGCATCTCGTCGTCGATGCGCTTTTGCGCGCCCGCCGGCACCGTCAGGCCCTTCAGGCGTTCGCGGAAGGTCTCGAGCTCGGCGGTGCGGTCGTCCTTGGAGATCCCGAGCTCCTTCTGGATCGCCTTGAGCTGCTCGCGGAGAAAGAATTCGCGCTGCTGGGTCGAGACCTTCTCCTCGACGCGCTGGCGGATATGCTGCTGGGTCTTGGCGACCTCGACCTCCTTCTTGAGCAGCACCAGCACCTTTTCCAGGCGCTCGAGGATATGCGTGGCCTCCAGCACCTCCTGCAGTTCCTCCTTGCTGGCGGTGGTGAGGCTGGCGGCGAAGTCGGCGAGATTCGAGGGCTCGTCCGGCCCGAAGCGGTTCAAAAAGAATTTCAATTCCTCGCCGTACAGCGGATTGAGCGGCAGCAGCTCCTTGATGGTGTTGATGATCGACACCGAGTAGGCCTTGAGCTCCTGCACCTCGCTGTAGCGGGTCTCGGGAAAGTACTCGGCGCGCACCACATAGGGCCGCTCGCGCGTCACCCAGTCCTGGATACGGAAGCGCTGCACGCCCTCGAGCAGCACCTGCAGCTTGTCCTCGTGCGTGGCGACGCGGTGGATGCGGCAGGCGGTGCCCATGGTGTAGAAATCCCCGGGGCCGGCGCCGGACGCGTCGTCGCCGCGCACCAGCACCAGGCCGACGACCTTGTGCGCGGTCTCGGTGGCGGCCTCGACGGTGCGCAGCCACGGCTCCTTGTCGAGCACCAGCGGCACGGCCTGGGCCGGGAAAAACGGGCGGTTGGCGATCGGCAGGATATGCAGCACACCCGGCAGGACATCGGTGGGGCGCGCCAGGCTGCCGCCGGCGGATTCCGCCTGGGTGGGCATCTCCTCCACCGTGGTTTCTTCGCTCATCGCCGAACCTCTTATCGGTTAGTGGGACCCTTGACTATGGGGGCCGATCGCCCGGGTTCAAGCCGGGATCACCGTAGGGCGGGTAGGTCATCAGCCGCAGGTCCTCGAGCGCGCCGCCGACGGTGAAGTGATAGATGCTTTGAAAACGCTGATCGCGCAGGCCCAGCACATCATGCACCGGATCGTCGAAGAAGCAACCGATGCCGGTGGCGCGCACGCCGCTCGCCTCGGCCTCCAGATACAGGAGCTGACCGACCGCGCCCGCCTCCCAGTAGAGGCGCCGGTAGAACCACGGTCCGTACTGCGCCAGCGCGGCGTCAAACTCCGCCAGCATGCCCAGGCTGAACACACCGTCGCCGGCGATGTCCTGGAAACAGGACAGGCGCGCCGCCAGCGCCCGACAGTCGCCGGCGCGCAAACGGTAGAGCGGCAGGCCGGGCGGCGCGGCCGGCGCAAGCGCCCAGTCGAATTCCGCATCGAACGCCGCGCGCAGCGCCGTCAGCCGGTCCGGGTCGCGCGCCAGGCAGTACAGTCCGGGATCGACGCCCTGCACGCGATGCACGAACAGCGCGAGGTGGATGCACGGCGCCCACGGCAGCGCGTTGAACGGAAACTGGCCGCGACCGGGCATGGCCTTGAGCAGCATCTGGTAGAACGCGGCGCGCGTGATGCCGGTGCGCCCGTCCAGGGCGACCGCGCTGCGGCGCTGATGAATGATGCGCCGCAGCGGGAAGGCGCCGGCGCCGGCCGTGAGCGACGGGTTCGGCACCGGCGTGGCGGCGTCCCGGGCCGGCGCATCGGCCGGCCGGCGCGTCGCGGCGGCGACTTCATCGATGATCGGCCAGGCACGGTGCGTGGGGCTCAGGCGGTTCGGCACGCCGTCGCAGGCGAGCGCGCCGATCGCCGCGACGGCCGGCGCGGAAAGGCCGGTGACATCACCGGTCGCGCCCTGCGGAAACACCGCCAGCAGGCACTCCGCGATTTCGACCTCCGGATCGGGCGCGACCGAAAGCCCGAGCAATGCCGTCAACGCGTCGTCCGACAGGGCATCGAGCAGCACCGCCTTCCAGCCGAGGCCGGCGGCGGCAATGCCGAGCGCCGCGATCGCGTGGCCGATGTCGTGCTGGCAGTAGCGGAACGCGCGCTCGCCGTACTTCCAGGCCTCGCGCCAGGGGATCGAGCTGAAACCGACCAGCAGCGCACCGGCCGGCAGGCCTTGCACGAGGGCCTGCCACTGCGCGGGCGTGAAGCGCCGCCGCACCTCGAGCGCGTGCGCGGCCGGCGCGTAATGCGCGAGCAGCGGCGTGTCGGTCAGACCTTCGACCGGCCCGCACAGCAGGTAACCCTCGGTGGGATGCAGGTTGCCGCTCGACGGATTGACGCGCAGCGCCCAGCGGCTGGTGCCGGCCTGCTTCCAGGCCGACAGCGCCAGACTGTCGTAGAGGAGCTGCGCCAGGCTGTCACGGTCGAGCGCTACCGGCGTCACCCCGCCTTCGAGGAAGGCCGATTCGTAATCGGGGCCGGTGTCCGGTGGCGGGTGCGACAGGGGCAGCACGGCGGCGCCGGCATAGCGCCGGAAGGGGTCGGGCTGGGTCGCCCAGTCGAGCCGGCCGGGTCCGCGGGCGAAGCCGTGGAAGCGGTGCTTGGTGGCGTCGTGGTAGCGGTACACCGTGTCGCCGGCGTCCGCGCCAGGCTGAATTTCCGACATGACCCCGACTCTAAATAAATTGTAGAAAAAGTCGATCCGCGACTTTTTTCTACCACGCAAAGCAAAAAATGTGATTTTTGCTTTGCTCCATTTTTCAAACACTTGTGTGTTTGAAAACTGCCGGCCGGTCCGTCGACCGGTTAGCAGGGTGTTGATAAACGAGTTTATCAACACCCTGCTAACAACTATGGCCGGTCATCGGCCAGCGCGGCTCGTCCGTTACAGGAGTGGTACCATGGAATTCCAGACCATGACCCGTTCAGCCTCCATACTGGCCGTCGTCGCCGCGCTCACGACCGGCTGCGCCGCCGGCGTGCCGCGGCCGATCCGCGACGCACCCCCCGACAACCCCGCCTTGAACGCCGTACGCGCCGATCCCGCCGCCTACACCGGGCGTGCCGTGCGTTGGGGCGGCACCATCGCGCGCGTCGACAACCGCGTTACCGAGACCCGGGTGGAGATCGTGGAACGCGCGCTCGAGCGCTACGGGCGGCCGCGCGACACCGACGTGAGCGGCGGGCGCTTCCTGGCGCGCTTCGACGGTTTCCTCGATCCGTCGGTCTATGCCAAAGACCGCCAGCTGACCGTGACCGGAACGTTCGCCGGCAGCGAGGCCGGCAAGATCGGCGAGCATCCCTATACCTATCCGGTGGTGCGGGTCGAGGCCGCGCATTTGTGGCCACCGCTGCCCGAGCCGACCCACTATCGCGACCCTTATTGGTACGATCCGTGGTGGCCCTCGCACCCCTGGGGTTATCCTTATCCCTACCCCTATCGGCGCTATCCATACTGAAGAGGACATTCGCGATGCGCGGCTTTCACGGCTGGGCGGCAATTCTCGCGCTGACTGTCGTCGCATTGACGGCCGCGTGCGCGGCCAAGCACTTCGACCTCACCGGCGTCGATCTCGAGCTCACGCCGGCGCGCGCATTCGCCGACATCGGCGCCGCGCGCGACCGCACGGCGCAATGGGGCGGCACGGTCATCGCCGCCGTCAATCTCAAGGACCGCACGCAGATCGAGGTCCTCGCCTACCCGCTGGACCGCGCCGGCCGGCCGGTGGTCACGGACAAGCCCTACGGCCGCGTGCTGCTGGTCCGCGACGGCTATCTCGAGACCGCCGATTACAGCGCCGGCCGCGAGGTCACCGCCGTCGGCCCAGTCACCGGCATCACCGAGGGCAGGGTCGGCGAGGCGCCGCTGACCTACGCGGTCATGCAGGCCGCGCAAATCCACCTGTGGCCGAAGCGCGTGCCGGGCAGCGACGAGCCACGCTTCCATTTCGGCATCGGCGTCGGAATCATCCGCTAGGTCGCCCAAGAGTTCAATACAAAGGCGCAAAGGGTGACAACGAGAATCTCTCGGCGGCCGTTTGCGTCTTTGTGCCTTAGAGCGCCTAACAAAATGAGAAACCGGTGTAGGGTGCGTCCCACGCACCGCTTAATATTCCGGTGCGCAGGGCGCACCCTACGGTTCGGCGTTGAATGCGAGGTCATTTTGTTAGGCACTCTTAAGGAACCGCGCGCCGATGGAGCATGACGCCCGCTGGCGGCTGAAGGCGGCGATCGCCTTCGCCACGATCTATCTGGTCTGGGGATCGACCTACCTCGCCATCCGCATCGGCGTGCAGGCGCTGCCGCCCGCGCTGTTCGCCGGTCTGCGCTTCATGATCGCCGGCCTGCTGCTCGCCGGCTATGCGCGGCTGCGCGGTCAGGCGTTTCCCGATTCGCGCCGCGAATGGCTGACGCACGCGGTCGTCGGCCTGGCGTTGGTCGCCGGCGGCAACGGGCTGGTGGTGTGGGGAGAGCAATGGGTGGCGTCGAACATCGCGGCGCTGATCGTGGCGAGCGTGGCGCTGTGGATCGCCCTGCTCGGCACGCTCGGGTCGCAGGGCGAGCCGCTGTCGCGCGCCACCGTGCTCGGCCTCGCGCTGGGTTTTATCGGCGTCGTGCTGCTGCTCGCGCCGCACGGCGCGCGTTTCGCCGGAGGCGAGCTCGCGGGCCAGTTGGCGATCGCGCTCGCCAGCCTGTCCTGGGCGGCCGGCACGATCTACGGGCGGCGGCGCAAACCGCGCACGCCGACGCTGATGGCGGCGGCGATGCAGATGCTGATCGGCGGCGCGGCGCTGACCGCGGTCGGCCTGATCGGCGGCGAGACCGCGCGCTGGAGCTGGGATCCCGCCGGGGTGCTGGCGCTCGCCTACCTGATCGTCTTCGGCTCCTGCCTGGCCTTCGCCGCCTACGCCTGGCTGATGCACGAGGTCACCCCGGCCCAGCTCGGCACCTACGCCTACATCAATCCGGCGATCGCCGTGCTGCTCGGCGCCTGGCTGCTGAACGAGACGCTCGACGGCCGCCAGCTGTTGGGCATGAGCGTGATCCTGGCGGGCGTGGTGGTCGTCACCAACGCCGCCCGCCGCCGGGCGCGCGCGGCGGCGCCTGAAACGGCGGTATGAAAAATCCAACGCAGCGATGCAAAGGCGCAGCGAAATTAAAAATTGTAGGCGGGGCTTCTAGCCCCGCCTCCTAGGGCAAGTCATGCAAAGCGGGGCAGGATGCCCCGCCTACAATTTCGCGGTACGAACCCGTACCTTGGCCGCGCACTCCTTGGCGCGTTTGCGGGCCAAGTCGATATTGTCGGCCGCCGCCAGCGCCACGCCCATGCGGCGGCGTTGGTAGGCGACCGGCTTGCCGAACAGGCGCAGGCTGGTCTCCGGCACGCGCAGCGCCTCGTCGACACCCTCGAAGACCACGCCCTCGGTCTCGATGCCGCCGTAGATGACGGCGCTGGCGCCGGCGCGGCGCATGCGCGTGCCGACCGGCAGGCCGAGAATGGCGCGCACGTGCAGCTCGAACTCGTTCTGCGCCTGGGTCGCCATGGTGACCATGCCGGTGTCGTGCGGCCGGGGGCTCACTTCCGAGAACCACACGTCGTCGCCCTTGACGAACAGCTCGACGCCGAAGATGCCGCGCCCGCCGAGCGCGCCGGTGACGCGCGCGGCGATGTCCTGGGCCTTGGCCTGGGCGCGCTCGCTCATGGGCTGCGGCTGCCAGCTCTCGACGTAATCGCCCTTGACCTGCACGTGGCCGATCGGATCGCAGAACTCGGTGACGATCGCGCCGTCCTCGCCGCGCGCGCGCACCGTGAGCAGCGTGATCTCGTACTCGAACTCGACCACGCCCTCGACGATGACGCGCGTCGTCCGCACCCGGCCGCCGGCGCCGGCGTAGTCCCAGGCGGCGGCGAGCTGATCGAAACTCTCCACCCGCGACTGGCCCTTGCCGGAGGAGGACATCACCGGCTTGACGATGCAGGGGTAGCCGATGCCGCCCTCGACCGCCGTCGTGAGCTCCTCGAGGCTGGAGGCGAAGGCGTAGCTCGATGTCGGCAGATCGAGTTCCTCGGCGGCCAGCCGGCGGATGCCCTCGCGGTTCATGGTGAGCTGGGCGGCGCGCGCGGTCGGAATCACCTCGGCCAGGCCCTCGGCCTCGATCTTCACCAGCATGTCGGTGGCGATCGCCTCGATCTCCGGCACGATGATCTGCGGCCGCTCCTGCTCGACCAGCCGGCGCAGCGCCTCGCCGTCGGTCATGTCGATGACATGCGCGCGGTGCGCGACCTGATGGGCCGGGGCGTTGGCATAGCGATCGACCGCGACGACCTCGACGCCCAGGCGCTGGGCGGCGAGCGCAACCTCCTTGCCGAGCTCGCCGCTGCCGAGCAGCATGATGCGCGTGGCAGTGGGAGTGAGGGGTGTGCCGAGTGTGGTCATGGCGGTCGACGTCGGTGGCGGAGGCGCATCATACCATGGGCCTGCCGGGGGCGTGATCCACGGCAGACCCGGGCGGCGGCGTCTATATTTTATGTAAACGGGCGGGATTCGCCGCCGGCTGTCGGCGGCCGATTCCGGTCCGGATGATCTTGCCGAGTCGGGGCCGGCGTGGTCAGAATATCCGGACGTCCGCCGACGGCCTCGACGGATGGATCGCGCGTCGCAAGCAGGGGGTTTGGATATGCTGGTTCCGAGTCTCTATCAGTTCTTCCGCCGTCAGCTGCAGCACGGCTTTCACGCCCAGGGGCTGGCGGAGCCGGCCACGGTCGATTACGTGAGCGAGATGCTCGCGCGCTTCGCCTGCACCCCGGCGATGTACCTGATCCGCGACGACGACGGCCGGCCGATCGACAGCCTGGTCGGCCTGATGATCGAATGGCGGCGCGCCCAGGGCTGGGACGACGCCCAGTCCGACGCCGGCCGCGAGGCACTGGTGGCGCGCCATATCGGCGAGTACGCGCTGTTCATGAGCGGCCTGTTCCGCGAGCGGCTCGCCGCGCGCGGCCAGCTGCGCTACTACCAGTCGCACGGCCGCAGCGCCTACTGGCACTGCGCCGACCGCGAGTTCAATCCCAATCGGGCCCGGGTCTACTGGAGCCTGTCTCAGCAGTTCGAACGGGTGAGCACGGCCTTGAATCATATACGGGAGCGGCAACTTACGATGGACGTCGGGACGGCGGAAACGCCATCGCCGTTGGCGGCGTTCTGGAATTCGAGTGGCAAGTAGCAAGTTTCAAGTAGCAAGGAACACCGGGTTGGTGCTACCTTCTTGCCACTTGCTACTTGAAACTTGCTACTGATGTTCTACAAAACGACTCCCCTACGCTTCCACTGCACCGGCTGCGGCGCCTGCTGCACCGGCGGGATGGACCACTGCGTCGAGATCGGCGCCGATGAGCAGGCGGCGATCCAGGCATTTCTGGGACTCGACCGCGCGCGCTTCCGGCGGCGCTATCTGGAGCGGCTCGGCGACGACGGCGGTCGCGGCATCCGCCTCAAGCGTGACGGCCGCTGCCCGTTTCTGGATGAGGGGAAGCGCTGCGCCATTTACCCGGTGCGACCCAAACAGTGTCGCACCTACCCGTGGTGGCCGGAGCTGGTCGGCTCGGAACGCGCCTGGCTGAAGGAGGCGAAGCGCTGCGAGGGCATCGGACGGGGGCGGGTGGTGCCGCTGCGGCGGATCGAGGCGGAATTAGAGGCAAGTAGCAAGTAGCAAGTAGCAAGACGGTAACGCCCTGGTGGTTTTCCTTGCTACTTGAAACTTGCCACTTGCTACTGTATTTTCAGAACCGATAACTGATATTCATCCCCAAACTCAGTATCCCGTTGCGCAGAGTGAGCCCCGAGTCGGCCCCGCCGAGATCGGTGACGCCGGTCAGCTCGTCCTCCGGGACGATCATCACGGCACCGCCAAGACCCCAATTCTCGCCCAAGTGGTAATCGATGCCGGCGGTGTAGTGCCGGGTGACGATCGCCGGGAACACCAGGTTGGCGAACACGTGGTCCGCTTCGACCGGCGCGTTCGAGTGGTTGTAACCGGCCATCAGGGTCAGGCGCGGGGTGGCCGCATAGCTCAAGCCGATGGCGTAGACCGTGACGTCCTCCCAGCCCGGTGCCAGGTTGTAACTGCCGGCCGGCCCGGTGATATGGAAGTCCGCGAGTGTGTCGCTGTAGGCGATCCATTTGACGTCGGCGCTCAGCGTCAGCCCGCCGGCGGTACGCCAGGCCAGGCCGATCGCGGCCTGCTGCGGGAAGTCGAAGGCGGCGTCGTAATCGCCGGCCGGCTGCGCCACGCCGCCGAGCGTGATATCGCCGTCGTCGAGCCGGAAGGTGGTGTCGCCGAAGTTGCTGGCCGTGGTATAGGACGCGCCGAGCGTGAGCCGCTGCGGGACGAGATCGTAGAGAATGCCGAGCGTCGCGCCGACGCCGATCGCCTGGCCGGCGCGGCCGAGATCGAACTTGAAGTCGTTCGGCCCGGCGTTGCTCAGGGTCTCGCTGAAACCGAGCTGCAGCATATTGAGATTGACCGCCACCCCCCAGGACAGGCGCGGGCTCAGCGTATGGCCGATGGCCGGCGAAATGCGGAAGATGCCGACATTGCTGTAGCCGTTGAACGTGGTCCCGCCGCCGTTCAGCCTTACCGTGCCGTAATCGGCGCCGAGACCGGCGGTCGCGTACATGCCGCCACCGAAGAACAGCCGCTCATTGCCGGTGCGCCCGACCCAGCCGATCGAGGGGATGCCGTAGAAGTCGCCGGAGCTGTCGACCCGCCGACCGGCGCCGAAGGCGCTCGCGCCCGCGTCCAGCGAGACGTCGGGCATGAAGGCCTCCAGGGAGAAATCGGCGCGCTCGCCGACCCGCGTCAGCCCGGCCGGATTGGTGAGCGCGGTCATGGCGCTGGCCGGGTTGGCGGTCACCGCGCCGCCGAGGGCGACCTGGTGCTCGCCGAAGCCGATCATCTGGAAGCCGTTCACGGCCTGGGCCGGCGCGGCCGCGACCACGGTCAGCGCCAGGGCGCTGCGTCGGAAGATCTCAATGCGTTTCATTCTGGCACTCGCTTTCGTGGACAAAATCGCCCCGCCGCGCCTTCTTGATGCGCGGGGAACAACACAAGCGTTCGCGGGAAAACCCAACGGAAGTTGCTTGAATTGAGCGGCGGACGCCCTGCGTAAACCGGCGACGACAACGTTCGAAGAACGTCAGCCGGGGTTCGTGACGGCGCCAGCGCGCCGAGGGGCGTCCGTTCCGACTCGGGGTCGGGGCGCGCATTATGCCAGGAGCGCGCGGGCGGGGCGAGCGGGGCGCGGACGAAAGCGACCGACAGAGCCAAGGGGCCTCGGGCTCGCTGCGTCGACCCGTACGATGGGGGTCCCGTGCGAGCTCAGGAACCGGGGGTGCCGAGGGCATCTTCCCCGTCCTGCCCCTTGGACAACCTCTGTCGGCATCATCCCCGACTGCGGATGATGACTACAGCGTAGCCCATTGCGCCGGCGCGACATTGATCCAGATCAACGATCCCGCCGCGGCACGCGAATATTTTCACCCGGGATAATCGCGAAACCGCAGCTGCGGCCGGCCGTCGCGGCCGGCCAGCCGCGTGGCCAGCGGCGGCAGCATGACGGCCAGCGTTTCACGCAGCTGCCACGGCGGGTTGAGCAGCGCGAGGCCGCTGCCGTTCAAACGCTGCTCGACGTCGGTCGGCAAGGTCAGGAACTCGACGGCGTAGCCCGGCGCGCCGCACGTGGCGAGCGCCGCGTGCAGGGCCTCGACCGGCGCGCGTGTCTTGATCGGATACCACACCAGGTAAATGCCGTTGCGCCAGCGCTTCAGCGCCTGGGCCAGCGCCGGCGCGATGCGCGCGAAGTCGTCGGCGCGCTCGTAGGGCGGATCGACGAACACCAGCCCGCGATTCTCCGGCGGCGGCACGAAGCCCTTGATGCCGCTCCAACCGTCCTCCGCGCCGATGCGGATGCGCTTGCGCCCACGCAGCGCGCTGCGCAAGGCCCGGCATTCCTCGTGCTGGCGCTCGAACAACACCGCACTGTCCTGAGCGCGCAGCGACTCGGCGATGAACAACGGCGAGCCCGGATAATCGCGCAGCGGCCCGGGGCCGTTGACGCGCTCGATCAGCGTGAAGTAGCGCTCGAGCGCCGGCCAGTGTTCACGCTCCGGCCACAGCTGACCGATCCCCTGCTCGAACTCGCCGGGGGCCTTCAGGCGGTACGCCCCGGCCCCGGCATGGCTGTCGAGCACCGCGAACGGCGTGTCCTTGCGGGCCAGCGCCTCCAGCACCCGGCAGAGCACGGCATGCTTGAAGACATCGGCGATGTTGCCGGCGTGGAAGCTGTGGCGGTAGTTCACGGGTTGGATGATTTCTTCCTAAGAATTAATGACTTATATCAGACCCCGGGGGCCGCTGACAAGAACCCGGGGCTTCGCTGTCAACCGCCGCCGGCCCGGCGCGTTGTCAGGAGCGTATCGACCAACAACCCAACGAGGGAGACCATCATGAAATCGATTGTGACCGCAAGCGCGGTACTGGCCCTGATCGTCGCGACGCCGGCGCTGGCCGACGACGGCGGCCGCGGCGAGCGCGTCGAGCAGCGTCTCGATGCCCGCGGCGACCGCATCAATGACCGCCTCGACAATCGCGGCGAGCGCATCGACGACCGCCTCGACAACCGCGGCGAACGCATCGACGACCGCCTCGACCGGCGCGCCGACCGCGCAGAAGCCGCCGGCCGCGACGGCCTGGCCAACCGTCTCGACGCGCGCGGCGATCGCATCGAGAACCGCCTGGACCGGCGCGGCGATCGCATAGAGAATAGGAACGACCGCCGCGGCGATCGCATCGACAATCGCCTGGACCGGCGCGGTGACCGCGTTCACCGCCGCGTCGATCGTCGACGCTAACAGGATGTTGAAAAAGTCGATCCGCGACTTTTGCCCCAAAGG
>DASWHF010000027.1:0-5659 GCA_036393295.1 Acidiferrobacterales bacterium | reverse complement strand
CCAGCCGGTCTACGACCCAGCCTCGCAGGTCGTCTACGCCGCCGGCCGCGAGCAGGTCACCGACGTCTGGGTGGCGGGAAAACGGCTGTTGTCCGGGGGACGGCTCACGACGCTCGACGAGGAGGAAATCCTGCGGCGGGCGGAATTGTGGAGGAGTAGAATAAGGCAGTGAAAAGAGAAAAGATAAAAGAGAAAAGTAAACTTCCGTAGAAGTCGCTTTTCTCTTTTTTCTTTTCTCTTTTCTCTGCTATCACCGGGCATCACCCTATGGCTACCAACGTCGACGCAGAAGAAATCGCCAAATTCGAACGTCTCGCCGAAAGATGGTGGGACCCGACCAGCGAATTCCGCCCGCTGCACGAGATCAATCCGCTGCGCCTGGATTTCATCGACGCGCGCGTCGGGCTGAAGGGCAAGGTGGTGCTGGACGTCGGCTGCGGCGGCGGCATCCTGAGCGAGGCCATGGCGGCGCGCGGCGCGCGCGTCACCGGCATCGACCTGGGCGAGGCGCCGCTGGCGGTGGCGCGCCTGCATCTGAAAGAGAGCAAACTCGAGGTCGAGTACCGCAAGATCGCCGCCGAGGATCTGGCGCGCGAGCAGCCCGGGGGCTACGACGTCGTCACCTGCCTGGAGATGCTCGAGCATGTCCCCGACCCGGCCTCGACGGTCGCGGCCTGCGCGACCCTGGTCAAGCCCGGCGGCCACGTGGTGTTCTCGACCATCAACCGCAATCCCAAGGCCTGGCTGCTGGCCGTGGTCGGCGCCGAGTACGTCCTGCGCCTGCTGCCGCGCGGCACCCACGATTACATGAAATTCATCAAGCCGTCCGAGTTGGAGCGCTGGGCGCGCCGCGCCGGTCTCAGCGTCCGCGAATACACCGGCATGCACTACAACCCGCTCACCCGCCGCTACACCCTGGGTCCGGGCGTGGACGTGAACTACATCGCCCACAGCGTGCGCGCCGATGACTGACGTCGCCACCGCGTCGTTCGACCTCGACGGCACGCCGGCCGGCGCCGGACCGGGGGGACCGCCTTGACGGATACCTATTATTGGATCGTGCTTGGCGTAGTGGCGATCGCCGCCGGCGCGGCCGGCTGGCTGATCGCGCGCCTGCGCGCCCAGGCCCGCATCACCGAGCTCGCCACCACCCTGGAGCTCGAACGCCGCCAGTCACAGGACAAGATCGCGGGGCTCGAGCAGACCTTCGCCGCCTTGTCGAGCCAGGCGCTCAAGGAGAACAACCAGGCCTTTCTGCAGCTCGCCCAGGAGACCCTCAAGCAATTCCACCTCAAGGCCGAAGGCGCGCTGACCCAGAAGGAAAAAGCGGTCGAGAACCTGGTCAAACCGATCCGCGAGGCGCTGGAAAAGACCGAAGCGCAGATCCGCCTGATGGAGCACGCGCGCCAGGAGGCCTACGGCGCGCTGTCCAAGCACCTGGAGTCCATGGCCCAGACCCAGCAGCAATTGCACGGCGAGACGCGCAACCTGGTGCAGGCGCTGCGCCGGCCGGAAGTGCGCGGCCAGTGGGGCGAGCTCACGCTCAAGCGGCTGACCGAGCTGGCCGGCATGGTCGAGCACTGCGACTTCGTCACCCAGGAGAGCGTTCAGACCGAGGACGGCCGCCAGCGCCCCGACATGGTGGTGCGCATGCCGGACGGCCGCGAGATCGTGGTCGACGTCAAGACGCCGCTCGACGCCTACCTGTCGGCGATCGAGGCGCCCGACGACCTGAGCCGCGCCGAGCACCTTCGGCATCACGCGCGCAAGCTGCGCGAGCGCGTCAAGGAGCTGGCCGGCAAGGCTTACTGGAGCCAGTTCAAGCAGGCGCCGGACTTCGTCGTGCTGTTCATTCCCGGCGACCAGTTCCTGAGCGCCGCGCTCGACATCGATCGCGCGCTGCTCGAGGACGCGCTGCGCCAGAAGGTGATCCTCGCCACCCCAACCAGCTTCGTCGCGCTGCTGCGCGCGGTGGCCTACGGCTGGCGCCAGGAGAGCCTGGCCGCCAATGCCGAGCGCATCCGCGACCTCGGTGAGGATCTCTATTCCCGGTTGGCGACTTTCAGCGAGCATCTCGCCAAGCTCGGCGGGAGCCTCGGCCTGGCCGTGACCCACTACAACAAGGCGGTCGGCTCCTACGACAGCAAGCTGCTGCCGGGGGCGCGCAAATTCACCGAAATGGGGGTCAGCGCCAAGAAGCCCCTGACCCCGGTGGAACAGGTCGAAAGCGGCGTCCGGGAGCTGGAACAACCCGAGGGAGAGGCCAAGAAGACGCCCCACTGACCCGGCACGACTTATGCACTATCTATAAATTAAGAAGTAAGTTCATCTGCCCTAACGACTGGAGCGCAAAAACCGCCATGACCCGGGATGACCGCCGCGCGCCGGACGACCGGCCGCGCATCCTCATGGTCGAGGACTCGCAAACCGCCAAGGCGATGCTGGTCAAGCATCTGTCCGATACCTATGTGCTGATCGAGGCACGCGACGGCGAGGAGGCCTGGGAGCTGCTCTGCGCCGATCCGACCATCGACGTGATCATCACCGATATCAACATGCCGCGCATGAACGGCCACCAGCTGCTGGTCAAGATCCGCAAGAGCGCCGACCCGCGCCTGTCCGAGCTGCCGGTGATCGTCATGACCACCGGCGACGACAAGACCGACAAGAACCTGGCCTTCCTGAACGGCGCCAACGACTTCCTCACCAAGCCGATCGACGCCATGGAGCTGCAGGCGCGCGTCAAGGTGCATCACAAGCTGGCCAGCACCATCCGCGAGCTCGAGCGCAGCAAGCTCGCCCTGTCCGAGCAGGCCACCACCGATCCGCTCACCCGGCTCAAGAACCGCCGCGCCTTCTTCGAGCGGGGCGAGCAGAACGTCGCGCTGTCGCGGCGCCACAAGACCGAGTTGTCGGTGCTGCTGCTGGACATCGATCACTTCAAGACGGTGAACGACCGGTACGGCCATCAGGCCGGCGACGAGGCGCTCGTCACCGTGGCCGGGCTGCTGACCGGCCTGCTGCGGACCGGCGACATGCTGGCGCGCATCGGCGGCGAGGAATTCGCCGCGCTGCTGCCCGAGACCAACCGGCTCGGCGCGGCGGTGCTCGCCGAGCGCATCCGCGCGGTGATCGAGAAGGCCGGTTTCCAGCACGACGGCAAACACGTCCCGCTGACCGTGAGCATCGGCATGGCCAGCCTCGGCGCGGAAACGGTCGACCGCCTCGAAGAGCTGCTGAGCATCGCCGACCGCCGCCTGTACCTCGCCAAAAACAACGGCCGCAACCGCATCTGCGTCAACGACGAGGGCAAGCCCCGGTTCGCTTAGCACCCGAGCTTGGGGAGAATCAGCACCCACGCAACGGCCCAGAGAGAACATCAGTATTTGTAGGCGGGGCATCCTGCCCCGCCGTCGAAGCCGCCACCGTCGAAGCGGCGCGGCGGTTCGATCGACGCCGCGCGGGGCTGGAAGCCCCGCCTACAATCAATACAAAATTTTCCGCGCCCTATTTCTTCTCGAGCTCCTTGCGCGCGGGCTCGGTGGCGTCGTGGATCGCCTCCTTGCCCTTCTCGAGCACGACGCCGGCGCGTTCCTTGACGCGCTCCGGGATGTCCGGCTTGGCGGCGAACGGATTGCTCCACAGCGGCTTGTCCTTGCCGAAGTTGATGCCGAGCGGCAACCCGACCACGATGCCGACGATGAGGCCAACGAAGAATTTCTTCATGCTTGCTCCCCGGGGTTGGATCGGCGAATAATAACGCCTCGCCCATCCGCTGACCACCATGAGCCTGTCCGCCGCCGCGCGCCAATCGCTGAAAATGGCGCAACGGCACTACGAGAATTTCCCGGTCGCGTCCCGGCTGCTGCCGCGCGCGCTGCGGCCGCCGGTGGCGGCGATCTACGCCTTCGCGCGCAGCGCCGACGACATCGCCGACGAGGGCGGGCTCAGCGCCGCCGAGCGGCTCGCCGCGCTCGACGCCTACCGCGACCAGCTCGACCGGCTGGCGCGCGGGGAAACCGTCGACCGACCGGTGTTCACCGCGCTCGCCGAGGCCGTGGCGGCGCATCGCCTGCCGCTCG
This sequence comes from Acidiferrobacterales bacterium, assembly GCA_036393295.1. Taxonomy (GTDB): domain Bacteria; phylum Pseudomonadota; class Gammaproteobacteria; order Acidiferrobacterales; family UBA6901; genus DASWHF01. The sequence continues at coordinate 1,577 of DASWHF010000027.1, read as the reverse complement.
CGCCGTTCTACGACCTGCTCTCGGCCTTCCGCCAGGACGTCGTCAAGACGCGCTACGCCGACTTCGCCGAGCTGGCCGATTATTGCTCGCGCTCGGCCAATCCGATCGGCCGGCTGTTGCTGCATCTCTACGGCGTCGACGGTGAGGCGCCGCGCGCCGGGTCGGACGCGATCTGCACCGGGCTGCAGCTCGTCAATTTCCTCCAGGACCTGCGCGGCGATTACGCGCGTGGCCGCGTGTACCTGCCACAGGACGCGCTCGCGCGCGCCGGCATCGATCCCCGGACCCTGGCCGGCAGCCGCGCCGACGGCGCGCTACGCGCCGTGCTGCGCGCCGAGGCGGCGCGCGCCCGCGGCCTGTTGCGAAGCGGACGGCCGCTGATCGGCGCCCTGCCCGGCCGCGCCGCCTGGGAGCTGCGCTTCACGCTCGCCGGCGGCCTGCGCGTGCTGGAAAAATTCGAGGCCGGCCTCGAACGCGGCCGGCTGACGCCGGCGCGGCTTCGGCCCTGGGACTGGGTTATACTGTCGGCCCGTGTTCTCCGGCCCGGCGGACTCCCCTGACATTCACCGCTCATGACGCCCGACGAGTATTGCCAAGCGAAGGCCGGCGGCAGCGGTTCCAGCTTTTACTACAGCTTCCTGTCGCTGCCGCCGGCGAAGCGCCGCGCGATCACCGCGCTCTACGCCTTCTGCCGCGAGGTCGACGATACCGTCGACGAATGCCGTGAGCCCGAGGTCGCGCGCGTCAAGCTCGCCTGGTGGCACGGCGAGATCGACGCGGCCTTTGCCGGGGAGCCCAATCATCCGGTCATGCACGCGCTGCTGCCGGCGATCAACGCCTGGCGGCTGCCGGCCGAGCACTTCCACGACGTGGTGCGCGGCATGCAGATGGATCTCGACCAGCAGCGCTACGCCACTTTCGAGGAGCTGCGGCTCTACTGTCATCGCGTCGCCTCGGTGGTCGGCCTGTTGTCGGCGCGCATCTTCGGCAGCCGCGCGTCCGGCACCGAGGATTTCGCGCGCGATCTGGGGCTGGCGTTCCAGTTGATCAACATCATCCGCGACGTCGGTGAGGACGCGCGCCGCGGACGCATCTATCTCCCGCTCGAGGACCTGGAACGTTTCACCATCGCCCCCGAGGTCATCCTGCACGAGCGCGACCACCCGCGGCTCGCGGCGCTGATGGAGTTCGAGGCACAGCGCGCCGAGGCACTGCTGCAACAGGCGCTGACCGCGCTGCCGGACGCCGACCGGGCCGATCAACTGCCGAGCCTGGTGATGGCCGACATCTACCGGGCCACGCTCGACGAGATCCGCGCCGACGGCTTCCGCGTGCTCGACCACAAGATCGCGCTGCCGCCGTGGCGCTTGCTGTGGATCGCGTGGCGCCGGCAGCGGCGCGAGCGCCGGCGCGTCGCGTGAACGTCGTCGTCATCGGCGGCGGCTGGAGCGGCCTGGCGGCGGCCGTGGCGCTGGCGCGCGACGGCGCCCAGGTCACGGTGCTGGAGGCCGCGCGCCAGCTCGGCGGCCGTGCGCGCGCCGTGGCGTTCGGCACGCGCAAGGTCGACAACGGCCAGC
>DASWHF010000026.1:0-48197 GCA_036393295.1 Acidiferrobacterales bacterium | reverse complement strand
CGAGTAACCCGCATCCAGAAGGCGCAGCGCCTGGCGGCGCCGCGCCTCGATCAGCTCCGCAGATCCTTTCGGTCGTGCCACACCCGTACTCCTTCGTGGGACAGGTGTGTATTATTGCATTATTTATGAGACCGTCAATAGGGCTCTGCTCAAGGCCACTGGGAAGCTGGGCGACTTCCGGCGGAATCTGCGATTTGCGGGTGCCCGCCGCCCCGCCCCGTCGCGCGCCGTTCTTGATCACGCTCAATGCGACCCCCATCCGCTGGGGTGACAACCAGGTTGACATTCGTATCGAGAATAATTTAGACTAATTCTAAACTAGTTCGCCCGATGGCGTTACCCAAGCAACCTACAGTCACCAACACGGAGAATGTCATGAAAGCATTGAAAGGCACCAAGACCCACGAGAACCTCAAGGCCGCGTTCGCCGGCGAGTCCCAGGCGAACCGCCGCTACCTGTATTTCGCCGCCAAGGCCGACGTCGAGGGCTATAACGACGTATCCGCCGTGTTCCGCTCCACCGCCGAGGGCGAGACCGGCCATGCCCACGGCCACCTGGAGTACATGGAAGCGGTCGGCGACCCGGCCACCGACCTGCCGATCGGCGCCACCGCCGACAACCTCAAGGCCGCGATCGCCGGCGAGACCCACGAGTACACCGACATGTACCCGGGCATGGCCAAGGCCGCCCGCCAGGAAGGCTTCGACGAGATCGCCGACTGGTTCGAGACCCTGGCCAAGGCCGAGCGCTCGCACGCCAACCGCTTCCAGAAGGCCCTGGACAGCCTCGGCAAGTAATTTTGGCGAGGAGGGTCCGGGGGTGGTGTCGCACCACTCCCGGACTTGGTCGTCGTTCATGATGCGCCGACGCACCAGTCGCAGCGCCGGCTTTTCTTGCCACTTTTCTCTTGCTACTTGTATCTGGGGTCATCATGTCCACACCGACCGAAGGCAGTCGCGAAGGCAATCTGGAGGCGCCGATCCGCCATCCGCTCGACTGGCGCGACCCGGAGTTCTACAACGAGGAGTCGCTGTTCACGGAGCTCGAGCGGGTCTACGACATCTGCCACGGCTGCCGGCGCTGCTTCAGCCTGTGCAATTCCTTTCCGACGCTGTTCGACCTGATCGACCAGTCCGAGTCGATGGAAGTCGACGGCGTGGCCAAGGCGGACTACTGGAAGGTGGTCGACCACTGTTACCTGTGCGACATGTGCTACATGACCAAGTGCCCGTACGTGCCGCCGCATCCCTGGAACGTCGATTTCCCGCACCTGATGCTGCGTGCCAAGGCGGTGAAGTTCAAGCAGGGCCGGGTCCGGCGCCGCGACCGGATCCTCACCAGCACCGATACGATCGGCAAGCTCGCCGGCATTCCGGTCGTGGTGCAGGCAGTCAACGCCGCCAACCGCAACGCCGGTTTCCGCACGATCCTCGACAAGACCTTCGGCGTGCATCCGGCCGCCAAGGTGCCGGCCTACCATAGCAAGACCTTCCGCAAGCGTTTCACCGACGGCGACGGCGCGACCGCCGAGCCGACCGCCGACACGCGCGGCCAGGTCGCGCTGTTCGCCACCTGCTACGGCAATTACAACGAGCCGCATATCGCCGAGGACCTGGCGGCGGTGTTCCGGCACAACGGCATTCCGGTCACGATCGCCGAGCAGGAGCGCTGCTGCGGCATGCCCAAGCTCGAGCTCGGCGACCTCGACGCGGTGGCCGAGGCCAAGGCGGCGAACGTCCCGGTGCTGGCCGCGCTGGTCGACCGGGGTTACGACATCGTCGCGCCGGTGCCGTCCTGCGTGCTGATGTTCAAGCAGGAGATCCCGTTGATGTTTCCGGACGATCACGAGGTCGCGAAAGTGCGCGACGCGATCTTCGACCCCTTCGAGTACCTGATGTTGCGTCACAAGGAAGGCAAACTCCGGACCGACTTCAAGCAGCCGCTCGGCAGAATCAGCTATCACGTGGCCTGCCACCTGCGGGTGCAGAATCTCGGCCTCAAGACCCGCGACCTGCTGAAGCTCGTGCCGGACACCGAGATCGAGCCGATCGAGCGCTGCTCGGGCCACGACGGCACCTATGCGGTGAAGAGCGAGTTCCACGAGATCTCGATGAAGATCGCGCGCCCGGTGGTGAACCGCGTCGAGCAGTCCGGCGCCGACCATTACAGCAGCGACTGCCCGATGGCCGGCCATCAGATCGAGAACGGGCTCAAGGCGAAGCAGCCGCCCGAGCACCCCTTGAGCCTGCTGCGCAAGGCTTACGGCATCTAACCCCTACGGCTTTAGACACGGGAGACGACATGGCGAACGAAGGCTATCACGAGACCGACCTCAAGGACGAAACCCGCGACATGCACCGCGCTATCGTGTCGCTCATGGAGGAGCTCGAAGCGGTGGATTGGTACAACCAGCGCGTCGACGCCTGCAAGGACAAGGAGCTGCGCGCGATCCTCGCCCACAACCGCGACGAGGAGAAGGAGCACGCCGCGATGGTGCTGGAGTGGATACGCCGGCGGGATCCGAAATTCGACAAGGAGCTGCGCGACTACCTGTTCACCGACAAGCCGCTTGCCGAGCTGGAATCCAAGCACCGGAGCTGATGCCTATGAATGAAACACTCGACGCGACCCGCAAGCTCACGCCCGAGAACCTCTATCCGCTCGAGCAGTACGCGAAGCTGCGCAAGGATTTCCGCGCCCGGGTCATGGCGCACAAGAAGCCGCGCCAGGTGGCTATCGGCCCGCACGCGACGCTGTACTTCGAGGACGCGCTGACCATGCAGTACCAGGTGCAGGAGATGCTGCGCGTCGAGCGCATCTTCGAGCCCAAGGGCATCGCCGAGGAGCTCGCCGCCTACAACCCGCTGATCCCGGACGGCCGCAACTGGAAGGCGACCTTCATGATCGAGTACGACGACGAGGCCGAGCGCCGCCAGGCGCTGGCGAAGATGACCGGCATCGAGGACAAGGTCTGGGTGCAGGTCGACGGTCACGACCGGGTCTGGGCGATCGCCGACGAGGACCTGGAGCGCGAGAACGAGGAAAAGACCTCATCGGTGCACTTCCTGCGCTTCGAGCTCACGCCCGGGATGATCGCCGCGCTCAAGCAGGGTGCCAGGCTGTCCATGGGCATCGAGCATCCGGCCTACGCCCACAGCGTTGCGCCGGTGTCCGAGACGACGCGCGCGGCGCTGGCCGCGGATCTCAAGGGCTAGATCGACGCCACGCCGGGCTTCCGCCGCAACGCTCGATCACCCATGGCCCCGCCGCGACACGCCGACCAACGGCGGCGGGCGGCTATCGCCCACCGCCGGTTCCCGCGCTATAATCCCCGCCCGATGCGAGGCCTCATTCTCTGTTCGCGCGGGCTTGCCGTCGGTCGAACCGGCCGCGGCGATCCGACTCCGGCGATGCGCCGGGGCGCCCGCTCCCCATCTCCCGCGACTACGCCGGCCGGCAATCCATGAGCACCGCCTACGACTCTTCCGCCATCGAGGTCCTGACCGGTCTCGAGCCCGTGCGCAAGCGCCCGGGCATGTACACCTCCACCGACCGGCCCAACCACCTGGCGCAGGAGGTGATCGACAACAGCGTCGACGAGGCGATCGCCGGCCATGCCGGGCGCATCGACGTCGTCCATCACAAGGACGGCTCGCTGACCGTGACCGACGACGGCCGCGGCATGCCGGTCGACAAGCACAAGGGCGAGGGCGTGTCGGGCGTCGAGGTCATCCTCACGCGCCTGCACGCCGGCGGGAAATTCTCCAACAAGAACTACACCTATTCCGGCGGCCTGCATGGCGTCGGCGTGTCGGTGGTCAACGCTTTGTCGCAGCGCCTGGAAGTCAACGTCAAGCGCGGCGGCAAGGAATATCGGATGACCTTCGCCGACGGCCGCAAGAAATCCGAGCTCAAGGCGATCGGCACCGCCGGGCGCAAGACCGGCACCGCCATCCGCTTCTGGCCCGATCCGAAATACTTCGATTCGCCCAAGTTCAGCATCCCCAAGCTCAAGCATGTGCTGCGCGCCAAGGCCGTGCTGTGCCCGGGGCTGCACATCAGCTTCGCCGACGAGACCGACAAGAAGAACGACGAGGAGTGGCACTACGAGGACGGCCTCAAGGACTACCTGCTCAGCGAGCTCGGTGACCTGGAGCTGATCCCGGCCGAGCCCTTCCTCGGCCACTTCCAGGGCAATGACGAGGAGGTCGACTTCGCCATCGTCTGGACGCCCGAGGACGCCGAGCCGCTCATGGAGAGCTACGTCAATCTCATCCCGACCGCCCAGGACGGCACCCACGTCAACGGCTTCCGCACCGGCCTCACCGAGGCGCTGCGCGAATTCTGCGAGTTCCGCAACCTGCTGCCGCGCGGCGTCAAGCTCGCGCCCGAGGACGTCTGGGGGAGGGCGTGCTACGTGCTGTCGCTCAAGCTGCGCGACCCGCAGTTCTCCGGCCAGACCAAGGAGCGCCTGACCTCGCGCGACGCCGCGGCCTTCGTCAGCGGCGTGTCCAAGGACGCCTTCGGCGTGTGGATGTCGCAGCATGTCGCCGACGCCGAGCGCATCGCCGAGCTCGCCATCGACAGCGCCCAGGCGCGCATGAAGGTGGCGAAGAAGGTCGAACGCAAGAAGATCGGCACCGGCCCGGCGCTGCCCGGCAAGCTCGCCGATTGCACCAGCCAGGACCTGAGCCGCACCGAGCTGTTCCTGGTCGAGGGCGACTCGGCCGGCGGCTCGGCCAAGCAGGCGCGCGACCGCGAGTTCCAGGCGATCATGCCGCTGCGCGGCAAGATCCTGAACACCTGGGAAGTCGACCCCACCCAGGTGCTCGGCTCGCAGGAAGTCCACGACATCGCCGTGGCGCTGGGCGTCGACCCCGGCTCCGACAAGCTCCAGGGCCTGCGCTACGGCAAGGTCTGCATCCTGGCCGACGCCGACTCCGACGGCGCGCATATCGCCACGCTGTTGTGCGCGCTGTTCGTGCGCCACTTCAAGCCGCTGGTCGCGGCCGGCCATGTCCACGTCGCCATGCCGCCGCTGTTCCGCATCGACGTCGGCCAGGACGTGTACTATGCGCTCGACGAAAGGGAAAAGAAGGGCGTGCTCGACCGCATCGCCGCCGAGAAGCCGCGCGCCAAGGTCACGGTGACGCGCTTCAAGGGCCTGGGCGAGATGAACCCCATGCAGCTGCGCGAGACCACCATGGACCCGAACACCCGCCGGTTGGTGCAGCTCGAGATCAAGCCCGGTGACTCGACCAACAAGGTCATGGACATGCTGCTCGCCAAGAAGCGCGCCGCCGACCGCAAGGCCTGGCTCGAGAAGAAAGGCGACAAGGCGGAGGTTATCTAGAGCCGGTTTTTCGCGGCGCAACCGCGAAAAACGTAATCATAACTGTAGGCGGGGCTTCCAACCCCGCAATATTAAACGTAGGCGGGGCTTCCAGCCCCGCGCAGCGCAAACGCAGGCGAACCATGGGCAGAAAGGCACCTCCCAAATCGAAGTCGAAGGCCAAGGGCACAAAGAAACCCAGAGGCAAACGCGCCTCCGCGGCGTCGATGCTCGAGACCCGCGAGCGCGTCGCCGAGGTCGAGCGGCTGCCGCTGGCGACCTTCACCGAGAAGGCCTATCTCGATTACTCCATGTACGTGGTGCTGGACCGGGCGCTGCCGAACATCGGCGACGGCCTCAAGCCCGTGCAGCGCCGCATCGTCTACGCCATGTCCGAGTTGGGCCTGAACGCCTCGGCGAAGTACAAGAAATCCGCGCGCACCGTCGGCGACGTGCTCGGCAAGTTCCATCCGCACGGCGACACCGCCTGTTACGAGGCCATGGTGCTGATGGCCCAGCCGTTCAGCTACCGCTATCCACTGGTCGACGGCCAGGGCAACTGGGGCTCGCCGGACGATCCGAAGTCCTTCGCCGCGATGCGCTACACCGAGTCGCGCCTGTCGCCGTACGCGCAGGTATTGCTCAGCGAGCTGGGGCAGGGCACGGTCGACTGGCAGCCGAATTTCGACGGCACGCTGGAGGAGCCCCGGGTGCTGCCGGCGCGCCTGCCCAATGTCCTGTTGAACGGCACCACCGGCATCGCCGTCGGCATGGCCACCGACATCCCGCCGCACAACGCGCGCGAGGTGGCGGGCGCCTGCATTCATCTGTTGGAGAACCCCGGCGCGACGATCAGCGAGTTGTTCAAGCAGGTCAAAGGCCCGGACTACCCGACCGAGGCCGAGATCGTGAGCCCGAGGGCCGAGATCAAGCAGATCTACGAAACCGGCTTGGGTTCGATCCGAGCCCGTGCCCGCTGGGAGCGCGAGGACGGCAATATCATCATCACCGCGCTGCCCTACCAGGTTTCGGGCAACAAGGTGCTGGAGCAGATCGCCCAGCAGATGCAGCAGAAGAAGCTGCCCATGGTCGAGGACCTGCGCGACGAGTCCGACCACGAGAACCCGACGCGGCTGGTGATCGAGCCGCGCTCGAACCGCGTCGATCCGAAGGAGCTGATGGATCACCTGTTCGCGACCACCGACCTCGAGCGCAGTTACCGCGTCAACATGAACATGATCGGCCTCGACGGCCGGCCGAAGGTGTTCAACCTCAAGGACCTGCTGAAGGAATGGCTGGAATTCCGCATCGAGACCGTGCGCCGGCGCCTGCAGTACCGGCTCGACCGCGTCGCCGAGCGCCTGCACATCCTCGACGGCCTGCTGGTCGCCTTCCTCAACCTCGATGAGGTGATCCGCATCATCCGCACCGAGGACGATCCGAAGGAAAAGCTCATGAAGCGCTTCAGGCTCACCGAGCTGCAGGCCAACGCCGTCCTCGACACCCGCCTGCGTCACCTCGCCAGGCTGGAGGAGATGAAGATCCGCGCCGAGCAGAAGGAGCTGGCGCGCGAGCGCGCCGACCTGGAGAAACTGCTCGGTTCCAAGGCGCGCCTCAAGAAGCGCGTGCGCGACGAGCTGGAGCTGGACGCGCGCGAATTCGGCGACGAGCGCCGTTCGCCGATCGTCGAGCGCGATCTCGCCAAGGCCATCGACGTCACCCAGCTGCTGCCGACCGAGCCGATCACGGTCGTGCTGTCGGAGAAGGGCCTGGTGCGCGCCGCCAAGGGCCACGACGTCGATCCCATGACGCTCGCCTACAAGGCCGGCGACGGCTACCGGCACTCGGCGCGCGGCAAGAGCAATCAGCTGGCGGTGTTCATCGACTCCACCGGCCGCACCTATTCGCTGCCGGCGCACAAGCTGCCGTCGGCGCGCGGCCTCGGCGAGCCGCTCGCGGCCTCGCTCAATCCGCCGCCCGGCGCGCGCTTCTGCGGCGTGATGATGGGCGATCCGAACGATCTTTATCTGTTGGCCAGCGACGCCGGTTACGGCTTCATCGCCCGGCTCGAGGACCTCATCGCCAACAAGAAGGCCGGCAAGGGCGTGCTCAAGGTGCCGAAGGGCGCCATGGCGCTGCCGCCGCAGCGCGTCACCGACTTCGACAACGAATGGCTGGTGGCCGCCACCAACACCGGCCGCATGCTGGTGTTCATGCTCAAAGAGCTCCCCAAGATGCCCAAGGGCAAGGGCGACAAGATCCTCGGCATCCCCGGCGCCAAGGTCGCCAAGCGCGAGGAGTATATCGCCGGCATCGCCGTCATCCCCGAGAACGGCTCGATCAAGCTGTTCTCCGCCAAGCACGAGCTCGTGATGGCCCAGGCCGAGATCGACAAGTTCATCGGCGAACGCGGCCTGCGCGGTTCCAAGCTGCCGAAGAACCACCAGGACGTGAAGGCGATCGTGCGGGTGAGCTGACCGCAATCGCGGTCTCTGAACCCGTAGGGCGGGGCCCTGCCCCACCGAACACATTCGTCGCGCCTACGGCGTTCAATCGGGAACAAAAAGACGGTGGGGCAGGGCCCACCCTACGCCCATGCTGCAGACCATCGATCCGGTCGCATGGGGTGGTGCCCATCCCCCCCCAAAAAATGCACCGAATCCGCTGTAGACCTCGACGGGAGAAAGGAAATAATTGTCGGAGTGGAATCCGCTGTACAGCACGAGTGCCATTAACCAAATACCGAGGCAATGGATCATGCCCAACTACCGCCGTACCCGCGTCGCGGGCGGCAGTTATTTCTTCACCGTCGTTACCTTCGAGCGGCGCCCGCTGTTGATCTCTGCGATGGCACGGGCATGTCTGCATCGCGCATGGCAGGACACGCGCGAGAAACACCCATTCTCCACTGACGCCATCAGCCTCCTTCCGGATCACTTGCACTGTATCATCACGCTGCCGGAAGGCGATTCGGACTATCCGATGCGCTGGAGCATGATCAAAGGATTGTTCACCAAATACATGCAGGCGGCGCAGGTGTTGAATCGCGCTAGCGCGGGCTCGCGTGCCCGAAAACGCGAAGCGGTCATCTGGCAGCGCCGCTATTGGGAGCATCTGATCCGCGACGAGGATGATCTGCGTAGACATCTCGACTATATTCATTTCAATCCGGTGAAGCATGGCTATGTATTCCGTCCGGCGGACTGGGAGTGGACCAGTCTGCACCGCTATGTTCGTCTGGGCTGGTATGACGCCGAGTGGGGGGCACAAGGCCAGACGGGTTTCGATGATGATTCCGAGATCGGCGAGTAATATATCGATGGGGCAGGGCCCCACCCTACACGGTTGGATTTTCGCGGGCGAGTGTAGAGTAATATATTGGCGGGGCAGGGCCCCACCCGACACGGTTGGATTTTCGCGGGGGAGTGTAGGGTGGGGCCCTGCCCCACCGGACACCGCCGGGTTGGCCGCGCGCGATTGCGTTAGAATACCGCCATGCGCCTCGCCGCTCTCCTCGAATACGACGGCTCCGCCTTCGCCGGCTGGCAGTGGCAGGACCATGCCCGGTCGGTGCAGGCGGCGGTCGAGGCGGCCCTGGCGGCGGTCGCGGACGCGCCGGTCCGCGTGACGGTCGCAGGAAGGACCGATGCCGGGGTGCACGCCAGCGGCCAGGTCATCCACTTCGACACCGCGGCCGAGCGCAGCGATTATTCCTGGCTGCGCGGCGCCAACAGTCACCTGCCGGCCGAGGTGGCGCTGTGCTGGGTGGGAAGGGTGAGCGATGAGTTCCACGCGCGCTTCTCCGCGACCGGCCGCGAGTATCGCTACGTCATCCTCAACCGGCCGGTGCGGCCGACCTATCTGAGCAAACGCGTCACGCACGAGTACCGGCCGCTCGATGTCGCGCCGATGCAGGCGGCCGCGCGCTCGCTGATCGGCGAGCACGATTTCTCCTCGTTCCGCGCGCTGCAATGCCAGGCCAAGACCCCGGTGCGCGAGCTGCGCCGGCTCGAGGTCGAGCGCCACGGGGATTTCGTGATCCTCACGGCCGCCGCCAACGCCTTTCTCCATCACATGATCCGCAATCTCGCCGGCGTGCTGATGGCGATCGGCACCGGCGAGCGGCCGGTGTCCTGGGCGTGCGAGGTGCTTGAGGCGCGCGACCGCAGCCTCGGCGGGGTGACCGCGCCGCCCGACGGGCTCTATCTCACCCGCGTCGACTATCCCGAGCGCTTCGGGATACCGCAGTTTCCACCGACGCTAACGCTCTGGTAATCTCGGCGGTTGGGACGGCGCACGCCGTCGAAATCATCCAGGCGCGACACACGGAGGGACAAAACGGTGGCAGCCGAGATCGGCACGCGACGGCGCGCGAAGCGTAGCGGCGGCGAGGCGGCGGCCGGCCGGCTGCGCATCGGCGACGACTGGAACGCGATCACCATCATCGCGCTGTCGCAGAGCAACCCCTTGAAGGCGGTTGCCGAATTCGTCGAGAACAGCATCGACGCCGGCGCGCGCCGCATCGCCATCACCCGCGGCCGCGAGCGTGGCGAACATTACCTCTCGATCAGCGACGATGGCGCCGGCATCCCGCGCGACGAGCAGGGCCTGCCCAACTTCCGCTACGTCGCCACGCATATCTGCGACTCGCTCAAGCGCCGGCTCAAGGCCGAGGGCGCGGCCGGCCTGCAGGGGGAGTTCGGCATCGGGCTCCTGAGCTTCTGGACGGTGGGCGAGGAGCTGACCCTCACCTCGGCCGGCGCCGACGGCCGGACCTACCAGATGCGCATGCGCAAGGGCGATCCTTCCTTTAGTGTCGCACTGCGTCACGTGCTGATCCCGCGTCCGGGCACGGAGCTCAAGATCCGCCCGCTGCTTGCCGGTCTGCGCCAGCTCTCGGGCGAGAAGATCCAGCGCTATCTGGCCTCGGAGCTGCGCGACCGCATCCGCCTGTCCGAAGTCGACGTGCGGGTCATCGATCGCCAGGCACGCAAGGAGTACCGTGTCGAGCCGCGCCGTTTCGGCGGACGCCTGCTGCACGAGTTGCCGTCGCCGGATACGCCTTTCGGCGAGGTCTACCTCGAGCTCTATCTCGCCGAGCCGGCACCGGCCAACGAGGTCGGGCTGCACCGCGCCGGGACGCGCGTGGTCGAGAACCTCGCCGCCCTTGATGCCTTCGCGCGGCCGCCATGGAATTCGGGCTACCTGCAAGGCATCGTCGACGCGTCGTTCCTCAATCTGACGCCCGGCACCCGCAGCGGCCTGATCCACGACGAAGCCTTCGGAGCGCTGTGCGAAGCCCTGTCGCCGGTCGCGACCGCGCTCGTTGCGATTATCGACGCTCAGTGCCGGGCGGAGGACGAGCGTGCCAGCCGCGAGGTGCTGCGCAGCCTGCAGCGCGCCTTCCAGGAGGCGCTGCTCGCACTTCCGGCCGAGGACTACGACTGGTTCGACGTCCGCGCGAGCGGCCCCGGACGGCCGACTGGCAGCGCGACGGTAAACGTCGATACCGACAGCGGGGTGGAGACAGCCGCCGGCGTCGCGGTACCCGAGGAAGCCGCGCCCGGCGGCGGGCAGAAGCAGTTCTTCGAATTCGCCGGCCCGTTGTACAGTGTGCGCGTCTCCCCTGCGTCCTGCGCGCTGCCGGTCGAGGGCCGGCGTAGTCTGCGCGCAGTGGCGCGCGACCGCGCGCGCCACACGGTCGAGGAGGGTCTGGCCTTCCGTTGGGAGATCGTCGAGGGTCAGGGCGTGCTCGAGAATGTCGACGGCGAGATCGTGAGCTTCACGGCGCCGGCCGAGCCGGGGCTTACGCGCGTCGGTGTGAGCGTCACCCAGGGCGAGGTCCGTTGCGAGGCCGAGGCGCTGATTACCGTCACCCAGTCGCTGCTGCCCGAGCGCGAATCGCCGGCCAGCCGCGAGGGCCTGCCGGACTACACCTTCGAGCGTGCACCGGGCGAACTGTGGCGCTCGCGTTACGACGCCGAGCGCAACGTGATCGTGGTCAACAGCGGTCACCGCGACTTCGTGTTCGCCGCGCGCGGAAAAGCGCTCAAGCTGCGCTACCTGGCGCGGCTTTACGCCAAGGAGCTGGTGCTCAAGAACTTCCCCGGCCTGCCGGCCGATCAGCTCATCGAGCGCATGATAGAGCTCGGGCTTTACACGGAGGAACACCTGAAATAGCGGATGGCGTCCGTACCGGAGGCGGCGCCGGCGCTGTACCTGCCTCCCGCTTTCCCTTATTGTCTCGCCCTGACACAGCCGATTCTGGTAAACTGGCACACCCGCGTTTCCCGGACCTTTCGGCGTTCGGGCGAGGCCCCGGATACTATTATTTCCGTATGGACAGGACTATCGTCGAAAAGCTTCTTTCCAACCAGCACGCTCGGCTGCGCGAGCTGGGAGTGAAGTCGTTGTCCGTTTTCGGTTCGGTGGCGCGCGGCGAGGCGCGACCGGACAGCGACGTGGACATGCTGGTCGAGTTCGACTCGACGCCGGACTTCGATCGATACATGGACCTCAAGTTTTTCCTGGAAGACCTGCTCGGCCGGCGGGTGGATCTCGTGACGCCGGCTGCGCTCAAGGCACGGATGCGTCCCACGGTACAGCGGGAGGCGGTGCGTGTCGCGTGACTGGCGTCTTTATGCGGACGACATCATGGCCGCCTGTTCGAAAATCGTACGGTATACATCGGGGTTATCGAAGGAGCAGTTTCTGTCGGACGACAAGACTTACGACGCGGTGCTCCACAATCTCGAGGTTATTGGCGAAGCGGCGAAGAATCTGCCCGACGACGCCAAGGACCGGAAGCGAGAAATGGATTGGCGCAAGATCGTGGGCCTGCGATCGGTGATTGCCCACGGCTACTTCGGCCTGGACCCGGACATTTTGTGGGATATCGTCAGTCACAAAGTCCCGCAATTGCGCGAGGCGATCCATCAGTTGATTGAGAAGCGATAATCCGCGGATGCGCACCCGAGTCAAAATCTGCGGCATCACCCGCATCGAAGACGCCCAGGCTGCCGCCCACGCCGGCGCCGATGCCATCGGTCTGGTGTTCGATGACCGCAGCCCGCGTTTCGTGAGCGGCGAAATGGCTGCGGCCATCGTCGCCAGCCTGCCGCCGTTCGTGAACGTGGTCGGGCTGTTCGTCGACGCCGCGGCCGAGCGCATCCACGCCGTCTTGAGCCGGGTGCCGCTCGATCTGTTACAATTCCACGGCGCCGAGGCCCCCGAGGCCTGCCGCGCCTTCGGACGTCCCTACATCAAGGCGGTACGCATGGCCCCGGAGGTCGACGTCACGGCCGCGGCGCGGCGCTACGGGGACGCGGCCGGCATCCTGCTGGACAGCTACAGCCCGAAAGTCGCCGGCGGCAGCGGCGAGACCTTCGACTGGTCGCGCGTGCCGCGCGATCTCGGCCGGCCGCTGATCCTGGCCGGCGGGCTCACACCCGACAACGTGGCGCGGGCCATCGCCGTCGTGCGCCCCTATGCGGTCGACGTGTCGAGCGGCGTCGAGCGTGCCAAGGGCGTCAAGGACAGGGCGCGGATCGAGGCCTTCGTGCGCGCCGTGGCGGCGGCGTGATGCGTCGCGGCATTGAGATTTTGATCTTTCGGACCTAGGCAGGCTTATGTCCTACGCACTACCCGACGCGCGCGGGCACTTCGGAAAATTCGGCGGCATATTCGTCGCCGAGACCTTGATGCAGCCCTTGGCCGAGCTGCGCGCGGCCTATGAGCGGCTGCGCGCCGATCCCGCGTTCCAGGAGGAGTTCGTCGAGGACCTGCGGCTCTATGTCGGCCGGCCGTCGCCGCTCTATCCGGCCAGGCGCCTCACCGAGAAATACCGCGGCGCGCGCATCTATCTCAAGCGCGAGGATCTCAATCACACCGGCGCGCACAAGATCAACAACACCGTCGGCCAGGCGCTGGTCGCGAAGCAGATGGGCAAGACCCGCATCATCGCCGAGACCGGCGCCGGCCAGCACGGCGTGGCGACCGCCACGGTCGCGGCGCGGCTCGGGCTGGAATGCGTGGTCTACATGGGCGCCGAGGACATCGAGCGCCAGGCGATCAATGTCTATCGCATGAAGCTGCTCGGCGCCAGGGTGGTGCCGGTCACCTCCGGCTCGCGCACGCTCAAGGACGCGCTCAACGAGGCGATGCGCGACTGGGTGACGAACGTCGACAATACCTTTTATATCATCGGCACGGTCGCGGGCCCGCATCCCTACCCGGCGATGGTGCGCGACTTCCAGGCGGTGATCGGCCGCGAGGTGCGTTACCAGATCCAGGAGTTCGAGGGGCGCCTGCCGGACGCGCTGGTGGCCTGCGTCGGCGGCGGCTCGAACGCCATGGGCCTGTTCTATCCGTTTCTCGACGACGCCAAGGTCGCGTTGTACGGCGTCGAGGCGGCCGGCGAGGGGCTCAACAGCGGTCGGCATGCCGCGCCGCTCAATGCCGGGCGCATCGGGGTGCTGCACGGCAACCGGACCTATCTGATGGAGACCGACGACGGCCAGATCATCGAGACCCATTCGATTTCGGCCGGCCTCGATTATCCGGGCGTCGGCCCCGAGCACGCCTGGCTCAAGGACTCGGGCCGCGCGCACTACGTCGCGATCACCGACGACGAGGCGCTCAAGGCCTTCCACACGCTCACCGAGGTCGAGGGCATCCTGCCGGCGCTCGAGTCGAGTCACGCGATCGCCTACGCCGCCAAGCTCGCGCCGATGCTGGGGCGCGACAAGTGCATGGTCGTGAATCTCTCCGGCCGCGGCGACAAGGACGTGCACACCATCGCCAAGCGCGAAGGGATCCGGCTCTAATGTCACGCCTGAACCGGCGCTTCGCGCAGTTGAGACAGCAGGGCCGCCGCGCCCTCATCCCCTATGTCACCGCCGGCGACCCCGCGCCCGGCGTCACGGTGCCCCTGCTGCATACGCTGGTCGCGGCCGGCGCCGACGTGCTGGAGTTGGGCGTGCCGTTCTCGGATCCCATGGCCGACGGCCCGGTGATCCAGCAGGCCGCCGAGCGCGCGCTCAAGCACAACGTCGGCCTCAAGCAGGTGCTCGACATGGTGCGCGCGTTCCGCGAACGGGACGCCGAGACGCCGGTAGTGCTGATGGGCTATCTCAACCCCATCGAGGCCATGGGCTACCGGCACTTCGCCCAGGCCGCGGCCGAGGCCGGGGTGGACGGCGTGCTGACCGTCGATCTGCCGCCGGAGGAGGCCGACGGCTTCCTTGCCGACCTCAAGCGCCACGACATCGACCCGATCTTCCTGCTGGCGCCGACCAGCAGCCCGGAGCGCATCGCCCGGATTGTCGCGGCGGCCGGCGGCTTTGTATATTACGTCTCGCTGCGCGGGGTCACCGGCGCGGCGCATATCGATATGAACGAGGTCGCCGGCAAGGTCAAGGCGATCCGCGCGGCGACGGCGTTGCCGGTCGGCGTCGGCTTCGGCATCAACAGCCCGGAGGCGGCCGCGCAGGTGGCACGCTTCGCCGACGCGGTGGTGGTCGGCAGCGCCATCGTCAAGCGCATCGCCGAGCTGGCGGCGACGCCCGACGCGATCAACGCCGTGCTCGGCGGGTTCGTGGCGGCGCTGCGCGCCGCCATCGACGCGCCCGGCGCCGGCCGGCCGGCGCGCAAAACAGGAGCCCGGGCATGAGTTGGTTCGACAAGCTGCTGCCGCCCAAGATCAAGAGCGCGCCCAAGACGGGCACCAAGAAGGCGGTACCGGAAGGGCTGTGGCGCAAGTGCCCGGCCTGCAACGCCGTGCTCTACAGCGCCGAGCTCGAGAGCAACATGGACGTCTGCCCGAAGTGCGACCACCACATGCGCATCGGCGCGCGCCGCCGCCTCGACCTGTTTCTCGATCCCGAAGACCGCGCCGAGATCGGCGCCAACCTCTCGCCGGTCGACGCGCTCAAATTCAAGGACAGCAAGAAGTACAAGGACCGCCTCGCCGAGGCCCAGGCCGCGACCGGCGAGAAGGACGCCCTGGTCGTCATGCAGGGCCGGCTCCAGGGCCTGCCGCTGGTCGCCGCCGCCTTCGAGTTCGGCTTCATGGGCGGCTCGATGGGCTCGGTGGTCGGCGAGCGCTTCGTGCGCGGCGTGAACGTCTGCCTGGAAAACCGGCTGCCGCTGGTGAGCTTCGCCGCGAGCGGCGGCGCGCGCATGCAGGAGGCGCTGTTGTCGCTGATGCAGATGGCCAAGACCTCGGCGGCGCTGACGCGCCTGGCCGACCGCGGCCTGCCCTATATCTCGGTGCTCACCGACCCCACCATGGGCGGCGTGTCGGCGAGCTTCGCCATGCTCGGCGACCTGATCGTCGCCGAGCCGCGCGCGCTGATCGGCTTCGCCGGCCCGCGCGTCATCGAGCAGACCGTGCGCGAGACCCTGCCGGAGGGCTTCCAGCGCTCCGAGTTCCTGCTGGAGCACGGCGCCATCGACATCATCTGCGACCGGCGCGCGCTGCGCCCGCGGGTCGCCGCGCTGATCGCCATGCTGACCGGCGCGCGGCCGCAGGCCCCCGACAGCGCCGCCGCGCCCAGCGTCTCCGCCTGAGCGAGCGCCGCCTTCAGGACTGGCTGGCGTGGATGGAGACCCTCCATCCACGCGAGATCGACCTCGGTCTCGAGCGCGTCCGGGAGGTCGCCGCGCGCATGGGTCTCGAGCGCATGGCGTTTCCGATCCTGACGGTCGGCGGCACCAACGGCAAGGGCTCGACCGTGGCGATGCTCGAAGCCATCCTGCGCGCGGCCGGATACCGGACGGGCGCTTACACCTCGCCGCATCTCATCGACTACAACGAGCGCGTGTGCATCGACGGCGCGAGCGTCGACGACGGCGCGCTGTGCGCGGCCTTCGAGCGCATCGAGGCGGCGCGCGGGCCGGTGAGCCTGACGTATTTCGAGTTCGGCACGCTGGCGGCCGTGGAGCTGTTCCGCGGCGCGCGGCTCGATGTCGCGGTGCTCGAGGTCGGCATGGGCGGGCGGCTCGACGCGGTCAACGTCTGGGACGCGGACGCCGCGGTGGTCGCGTCGGTCGGCATCGACCATGTGCAGTGGCTGGGGCCGGACCGCGAGGCGATCGGCCGCGAGAAGGCCGGCATCTTCCGTCCCGGCCGGCCGGCCATCGTCGGCGATCCCGATCCGCCGGCCAGCCTGGTGGAACACGCCGAACGCATCGGCGCGCAACTGCTGCGCGTCGGCCGGGAGTTCGGTTTCGAGCGCGGCCAGGACGGTTGGACCTTCCGCGCCGGCGCGCGCCTGCGCGCCGGTCTGCCGTATCCCGCCCTGCGCGGCGACTTCCAGCTCTACAATGCCGCCGGCGCGCTCATGGCGCTCGACGCCGTGGCGGCGCGGCTGCCGGTCGATCAGGGCCAGGTGCGCGCGGGCCTGCTGGGCATGCGTCTGGCCGGCCGCTTTCAGACCCTGCCGGGTCGCCCGCTCAGGGTGCTGGACGTGGCCCACAACGTCCCGGCCGCCGCGGCGCTGGCCGCGACGCTGCGCCAGCAGCCGGTCGCCGGCCGGACCGTCGCGGTCCTGGGCATGTTGAAGGACAAGCCGATCGCGGAGGTCGCGGCGCAGCTGGCGCCGCTCGTCGATGGCTGGCATGTCGCCACGCTCGATGTCGCGCGCGGGGCGCGCTCGGCCGAGCTCGCCGCGGCGCTGCGCGCGGCCGGCGTGACGGCGCCGATCCGGGAGTTCGCCGACGTCACCGACGCCTACCGCGCCGCCGAAGCGGCCGCCGGCGTGGACGACCGGATACTGGTGTTTGGATCGTTCTACACCGTGGGTGGTATACTGGCGCAACTCGCTCCGAGCGCCGGAGGCCGTTAAGCGACGTGGCAGACAAAGACGACCCGAGCCGGGACTTCAATCCCAAGCACCGCATCGTCGGTGCGATCATCCTGGTGGCGCTGGCGGTGATCTTCGTGCCGATGATCCTGAGCGAGCGCGTGCCGCAGGATCCGGATGCGCGGCCCGCCGTGGTGCCGTCGCCCGAGACCCGGGTGGTGGTGACGCCGGTGGTGCCGCCCGAGCCGGATCCCGAGTCGGAGCCGGTCAAGACCATCCCGCCGATGATGCCGGTGCAGCCGCAGACCGTCCCGGAGTCCGAGCCCGACGCGCCCGCACCGGCCGCCGCGCCGCCACCGCCACCGGTCACGACCGCCAAGCCCGAACCGGCCAAGCCCAAACCCGCGCCGGTCGTCACCGCCGGTTATGTCGTGCAGCTCGGCGCCTTCTCCGATGCCGACAACGCCCAGCGTCTGGCGGCCGAGCTGCGCGAGCACGGTTACGCGCCCAAGCTCGACAGCGTGAACGTCGACGGCAAGCGCGCGACCCGCGTGCGCGTCGGCCCTTACCGCAGCAAGGAAGAGGCAAGCCGTGTCCAGGCGCGCATCCAGAAGGAAACGGGGAACAAGGGTGTGGTGCTGAGCTATCCGTGATCGCGGGTCCGACTCTTTGGCCGACCCTGGTTTTTCCATGAACGCGTTCGACCTGGTGCTGTTCGCCGTGCTGCTGTCCTTCGCCGCCGTCGGCGCGCTGCGCGGCGCGATGCGCGAGGCGCTGTCGCTCGCCACCTGGGGCGTGTCGGTCGGCGCCGGCGCGCTGTTCAACGCGCCGGTGTCCACCTGGTTCGGCTGGCTCGACGAGCCGGCGCTGCGCCAGATGGTGGCCTTCGTGGTGATCTTCTGCACGATGTTCCTGCTCGCGACCATCGGCGCCTTCGTGCTGCGCGTGTTCCTGGGCAGCGGCCGCCCCGGCCCCGGCGCGCGCGCCGCCGGGGCCTTCCTGGGCGCCGGGCGCGCCACCATGGTGCTGGTGATCCTGGTCCTGCTCGCCGGCCTCACGTCCATACCGCAGAAGCCGTGGTGGCGGCAGTCGAGCTTCATGGGCGCATTCGAGTACCTGGCCATGACGGTGCGCGACTGGCTGCCCGAGGACGTCGGCCGCCAGTTCGTCTACGGCTAGGGGAGGCGGCCGGGCGCAGCAGCCCGTCGGCCCGGTTGGACATTTGCCGGTCGGCGGCGGACAATACGCGCGCCTGCTACACTTGGTTTTTCGGTCCTCGGGTTTTCGTCCTTACTGGGCCGCTCCGTGGTTGGAGGCTTTCAGGGCATGTGCGGCATCATCGGTATCCTCGCGAAACACCCCGTCAACCAGGCGATCTACGACGGTCTGACGGTCCTGCAGCACCGCGGCCAGGACGCCGCAGGCATCCTCACCAGCGACGGCAACCGCGTCTATCTCCGCAAGGACAACGGCCTGGTGCGCGACGTCTTCCAGGCCGGCGACATGGCCTCGCTGCGCGGCAACCTGGGCATCGGCCACGTGCGTTACCCGACCGCCGGCTGCGACTCGGCCGCCGAGGCCCAGCCGCTCTACGTGAACTCGCCGTTCGGCCTGGTGATGGCGCACAACGGCAACATCACCAACGCCGCGGAGCTCAAGGAGGAACTGTTCCGCGAGGACCTGCGGCACATCAACACCGACTCCGATTCCGAGATCCTGCTCAACGTCTTCGCCCACGAGCTGGAGGCCGCCGGCCGCCTGCACCTCACGCCGGAGCACATCTTCCGCGCCGTGGCCGCGGTGCACCGCCGCTGCCGCGGCGCCTATGCCGTGACGGTCATGATCGTCGGCTTCGGCATCCTCGCGTTCCGCGACCCGCACGGCATCCGCCCGCTGGTCTACGGCAAGCGCGAGACCGATCAGGGGCCGGAGCATCTGTTCGCCTCCGAGTCGGTGGCGCTCGACGTGCTGGGCTACGATCTGGTGCGCGACGTCGAGCCGGGCGAGGCGGTGTTCGTCGACATGGACGGCGTCATGCACAACCGCCAGTGCGCCGAGCATCCGCGGCACACGCCCTGCATTTTCGAGTACGTGTACATGGCGCGGCCCGATTCCTTCATCGACGGCATCGCCGTCTACAAGACCCGCCTGCGCATGGGCGAGAAGCTCGCGCACAAGCTGAGCCGCGTGTGGCCGGACCATGACATCGACGTCGTGATCCCCATTCCCGACACCAGCCGCACGGCGGCGCTGCAGATGGCGCACGAGCTCGGCCTGAAATACCGCGAGGGTTTCATCAAGAACCGCTACATCGGCCGCACCTTCATCATGCCCGGCCAGGCGGAGCGCAAGAAGTCGGTGCGCCAGAAGCTCAACGCCATCGACCTCGAGTTCCGCGGCAAGAACGTGCTGCTGGTCGACGACTCGATCGTGCGCGGCACGACGTCCAAGCAGATCATCCAGATGGCGCGCGAGGCCGGCGCCCGCAAGGTCTATTTCGCCTCGGCGGCGCCGCCGGTGCGTTATCCCAACGTCTACGGCATCGACATGCCGTCGGTGCAGGAGCTGGTCGCCAACGGCCGCGACGAGGATCAGATCGCGAAAGAGATCGGGGCCGACCGCGTGCTCTACCAGGATCTGCAGGATCTCCTGGACGCGGCGCGCGAGGGCAATCCCGACATCCATGAGTTCGACGCCTCGTGCTTCGACGGCGTGTACGTCACCGGCGACGTGAACCAGGAGTATCTCGACGCCATCGAGCAGCTGCGCTGCGACGCCGCCAAGCGCAAGAAACACAGCAACGACCTCATCTACGTCGAGCCCTATACCCGGTCCTGAGCCGGCGGGCGTTGACAGCCCCGGCATGCCGGGTTAGGCTTTCGCACAGTGTTTGCGCCGATTTGAGCTTCAGCTTGCGGGCGCCTTACAAATGCAGCTAAAGCGAGCCGAACCCGCTTGAGCTGCCCGCCGAGCGGGTTTTTTGTCGCCCGCCTTTTGAAGTGCATATGAAACGCATACCGCGTCCACCGAACATGTAGGGTGGGGCCTCGCCCCACCGTTCAATTGTTCGGCGGGGCAGGGCCCCGCCCTACATGATGTTTCTATGGGTTTCTAGGCAAAGACGAGGCAGACATGACTGACAACATCGAAAACTGGGAATTCGCCACGCGCGCGGTGCGCGCCGGGCAGGTGCGCACCAACGAGGGCGAGCAGGGCGAGCCGATCTTCACGACCTCGAGCTATGTCTACGCCAGCGCGGCGCAGGCGGCGGCGCGTTTCTCGGGCGCCGAGCCGGGCAACATCTACTCGCGCTTCACCAACCCGACGGTGCGCACCTTCGAGCAGCGGCTGGCCGCGCTGGAGGGCGGCGAGACTTGCGTGGCCACCGCCTCCGGCATGGCCGCGATCCTGACGACCTGCCTCGGGCTGCTCAAGGCCGGCGACCACGTGGTCGCCTCGCGCAGCATCTTCGGACCGACGGTGCTGCTGTTCAAGAACATCCTCGGCCGCTTCGGCGTCGACACCGATTTCGTGGCGCTGGCCGACACCGCTGCCTGGGAGAAGGCGATCCGCAAGCAGACGCGGCTGCTGTTCCTGGAGACGCCGTCGAACCCGCTCTCCGAGCTCGGCGACATCGCGGCGCTCGCGACCCTCGCCCACGATCACGGCGCGCTGCTGGCGGTCGACAACTGCTTCCTGACTCCGGCGATCCAGCGGCCGCTCGCGCTCGGCGCCGACCTGGTGATCCACTCGGCGACCAAGTACATCGACGGCCAGGGGCGCTGCGTCGGCGGCGCGGTGGTCGGGCGCAAGGATCTGGTCGGCGGCGACATCTACGGCATCCTGCGCACCGCCGGTCCCAGCATGAGTCCGTTCAACGCCTGGGTGTTCCTGAAGGGCCTCGAGACCCTGAGCCTGCGCATGCAGGCGCACTCGGCGGCGGCGCTGGAGCTCGCGCAATGGCTGGAGCAGCAGGCGCCGGTCGAGCGCGTGTACTACGCCGGACTGCCCAGCCATCCGCAGCACGCGCTCGCGCGGCGCCAGCAGTCGGCCGGCAAGTCCGGCTTCGCGGCCGGCGGCGTGCTGGCCTTCGAGTTGAAGGGCGGTCAGCCGGCGGCCTGGCGCTTCATCGACGCGCTGCGGGTGATGTCGATCACCGCCAACCTCGGCGACACCAAGTCGACCGTGACGCATCCGGCCACCACCACCCACGGGCGCATCACGCCCGAGCAGCGCGCGGCGGCCGGCATCCGCGACGGCCTGGTGCGCATCGCGGTGGGGCTGGAGGACGTCGACGATCTCAAGCGCGATCTCGCGCGCGGCCTGGCCGCGCTGTGAGCCGGCCGTGACCGGCACGCGAGCGGCCGCCGCCCGACCCGGACGGCGCCGGTTGCGACCGTGACGGCTCCCGATCCACGCCGAGCACTGTTGGATGCCTACCAGGCGGCGTTGACCGCCGTGCACGGCCGCGCACGCGTTGCGGCCGCGCTCGCGGCGCGACCACCGCGCGGGCCGGTGTATCTGGTCGCGCTCGGCAAGGCGGCCTGCGCCATGAGCCAGGGCGCGGTCGATGCGCTCGGCGATGCGATCGCCGACGCTTACGTCGTCACCAAGCGCGGCCATGCCGAGCCGTTGCCCTGGCCGGTGCGCGAGGCCGGTCATCCCCTGCCGGACGCGGACAGTCTCGCCGCCGGCGACGGCCTGCGGGCGTTCGCGATGGGCATTCCGCCGGACGCGCAAGTGCTGGTGTTGCTGTCGGGCGGCGCCTCGGCGCTGGTGGAGGCGCTGCCGGCCGGTGTCACCCTCGATGACCTCCAGGCGCTCAACGCCTGGCTGCTCGCCTCGGGGCGCGACATCGCGGCCTGCAACGCCGCGCGCCGCGCGCTGTCGCTCATCAAGGGCGGGCGCCTGGCGGGCTGGTTCGCGCCGCGGCCGGTAAGGGTGCTGGCGATCTCCGACGTGCGCGGCGACGATCCGGCAGTCATCGCCTCCGGGCCGCTGACGCCGCCGCCGCGCGACGCAGATGACGTTGCCGCGCTGCCCGCCGCGTGGCGCAGGCTGGGCGTGCGGGTTCCGCCGCCCGACCCGGCATGGTTCGATACGGTCGATTATGAAATCGTCGCGACCCTGGACGACGCCAGGCAGGCCGCGGCGCAGTCGCTGCAGCGCGACTGGCCGGTGGCGCTGCATCCGGAATTCGTCGGCGGTGACGCGCTCGCCGCCGGCCGGCGCCTGGCACGGGTACTGGTCGAGACCGCGCCGCGCATCGTCCATGTCTGGGGCGGCGAGACCACGGTGGTGCTGCCGCCGCGTCCGGGGCAGGGCGGGCGCAATCAGAGCCTGGCGCTGGCGGCGGCGATCGCGCTGGCCGGCGTCGGGCGCGTCGCCCTGCTGGCCGCCGGCACCGACGGCAGCGACGGCCCGACCGGCGATGCCGGCGCGCTCATCGACGGCGGCACGCTCGAGCGCGGCGGACTCGCCGGCCTCGACGCCGGCGCCGCGCTGGCGGCCGCCGACGCCGGCAGTTTCCTGGCCGCGAGCGGCGACCTGATCCATACCGGGCCGACCGGCACCAATGTCATGGATTTGATGCTGGGGTTGAGGTTGTGAGCGCTCGACCTTGAAGCGCCGCGGTACGGGTTGATCCGCACGCCGAATCCATTACCCTGACAGGCTTCTTGCGGTGCCGGACAGCGAATGCGGCACTGTAGGGTGGGGCCCTGCCCCACCGTGGGATCGGGTGGTGGGGCAGGGTCCCACCCTACATGAGGATGCAGGCGCATGAAACGACTCGGTGTGTGGAGCATTTGCTGGTTGCTTATCGGCCTTGCCGGTTGCACGAACCAGCCTGAGACCGCGACGCTCATGCTGTTCGACGATCAGGAACCCGGCGCGGAGCCCTACCCAACCCGCATGATGCTCACCCGCGCCTACCTGCGGCTGGACGAAGGTCTGGAGGCGGGCGGGTTCGTGCTCCTCGATCGCGCGGCCGGCGAAGTATTGAGCGTGAGCACGCGCGACCGGAACGTGCTGGTGATCGAGCCGACGGCGCTGGCCATGGAGCCGCCGGCCGTCTTCGCGCACCGCGCCGAGCGCAGCGACGAGAGTTTCCCGGCCGTCGACGGCAAGGACGTCAGGCATTACCGGCTGTTCACCAACGACACCGCCTGCGGCGATGTTTACGCCGCGGCCGATCTGCTGCCGGACGCGGTGGCGGCGCTGCGCCAGTACCATGAGGTGCTGGCCGGCGAGCAGTCGATCACCGAGGCGCGCATGCCCGCCGAGCTGCGCTCGGTGTGCGATCAGGCCGACCTGATCTTCGCGCCCGGCCGCTTTCTCGCCCACGGCTTTCCGGTGCGGCGCATCGAGCGCAACGGGCGGCGCCGCCAGCTTGTCCGCTTCGAGCAGGTGCCGGTGGAGCCCGACTGGTTCGCGATTCCGGCGGACTACAAGCGCTACCGCCTGGGCGACACGCGCCCGTAGGCCCGCAGTGCGCGGTGAGCTTCAGTCCAGCCGCTCGAGCACGCACTGCTGCGGTGTGCAGGCTAGCACGCTGCCCTGCTCGTACCAGTCGCCGAGCACGGTGCGGCGCGCGGGCGCGCCGTCGAGCACGAGCTCGTGCTGCGCCGGGCGGTGGGTGTGGCCGTGGATCAGGTGGCGGACGCGGTGCGCGTGCATGACCGCCTCGACCGCGCCGGGATTCACGTCCATGATCTCCGGCTTCTTGGCGGCGGTCGCCGTCTTGCTGGTTTCGCGCAGGTCCTGCGCCATCGCGATGCGCTCCGCCAGCGGCTTGGCGATGAACTGCGCGATCCAGTCCGGGTCGCGCACCATGCGGCGGAAGCGCTGGTAGTCGACGTCGTCGGTGCACAGCGTGTCGCCGTGCATCACCAGCACCTTCTCGTCGTAGAGATCGATGACGGTCGGGTCCGGCAGCAGCCGGCAGCCGGTGGCGCGCATGAAGCCTTCGCCCAGGAGGAAATCGCGGTTGCCGTGCATCACGAACACCGGCAGCCCGTGGTCGGTGCAGCGCTTCAGCGACTCGATCGCCGGCCGGTACTCCGGCTGCGCGACCGCCTCGTCGCCGATCCAGTACTCGAACAGGTCGCCGAGGATATAGAGCGCCGCGCCGCGCCGCGCGCGCTCGTCCAGGAAGCGCTCGAACAGCGCGATGATCGCGGGCCGCTCGGCGCTCAGGTGCAAATCGGAGATGAACAGCGTGGTCATGGCGCGCGTCCCAAGGCTTCCGGCGCGCCGGCGTCAGTCAACTTCCTCGACCTTTTCGATCACGATGTCGGTGAGCGGTATGTCCTTGTGTCCGGCCTTGCTGCCGGTCGGCACGCCCTTGATGCGGTCGATGACGGTCATGCCGTCGACCACCTTGCCGAACACGCAATAGCCCCAACCCGACGGCGTCTCGGCCGAGAAGTTGAGGAAATCGTTGTCGGTGACGTTGATGAAGAACTGCGCGGTGGCGGAGTGCGGATCGCTGGTGCGCGCCATGGCGATCGCGCCGCGCTCGTTGCGCAGGCCGTTCTTGGCCTCGTTCTCGATCGGCGCGCGCGTGGTTTTCTGCGCCATGCCCTTGCCGAAGCCGCCGCCCTGGAGCATGAAGCCGTCGATGACGCGGTGAAACACGGTGCCGTCGTAGTGGCCGGCGCGCATGTAGGCGACGAAGTTGGCGACGGTTTTCGGCGCCTTGTCGGGGTAGAGCTCCAGGAAGATCGCGCCCAGGCTGGTTTGCATGCGAATCTGTTTCATGGTCTTGGCTGTCTCCGGGTGGTGTCGCGAAGGCTTGAAGACCCTGAGGCGGGCGCCATGACCGGATGCCGGAGGCGTGCTGTTCGGATCTCCGTTCCGGGTCGTGCCGGCATCCTGGGCCCATTCCCTGCGGCGCGTATTTTAATTCACCCGGGGCTTGGATACCATTCCGCCACGCATGAGCCGCCCGCCCCTCAAGACCCGCTTCGCGCCCAGCCCGACCGGACTGCTGCATCTCGGCAACGTCCGCACCGCGCTGTTCAACGCGCTGCTGGCGCGCGGCCGCGGCGGCCGCCTGCTGCTGCGGATCGAGGACACCGACGCGGTGCGCGGCCACGAGAAGTACGCCGAGGCGCTGCTGCGCGACCTGCGCTGGCTGGGGCTCGACTGGCAGGAGGGGCCGGAGGCCGGGGGCGACGCCGGACCTTATTACCAGTCCCAGCGCGGACCGATCTACGCCCGCTACTTCGAGGCGCTGGAATCGCGCGGCCTGGCCTACCGCTGCTTCTGCAGCGAGCACGAGCTGGCCGTCGCGCGCCGTACCCAGCTCGCCGCCGGCAAGCCGCCGCGCTACAACGGTCGCTGCCGGGTCCTGGACCCGGTGCAGGTCCGCGAACGGCTGGCGGCCGGTGCGCCGGCGACCTTGCGCTTCCGCGTGCCGGACGGCGAGCGCGTCGCGTTCGCGGACCGGGTGCGCGGCCGCCAGGAGTTCGCCACCGACGACATCGGCGATTTCGTCATCCGCCGGTCCGACGGCACGCCGGCGTTCTTCTTCAGCAACGCGATCGACGACGCGACCATGGGCGTCGACCTGGTGGTGCGCGGCGAGGACCACCTGACCAACACGCCGCGCCAGCTGCTGCTGCTGCGAGCGCTCGATCTTTCGGCGCCGGACTATGCGCACATCGCGCTGGTGGTGGACGCCGACGGCGCGCCGTTGTCCAAGCGCGGCGGCAGCCTGAGCGTCCAGGCGTTGCGCGAGGCGGGCTGGCTGCCGGCGGCGATCAACAATTACCTTGCGCGGCTCGGGCATACCTATGAGAGCAACGATCTGATGGACTTCGACGCCCTGGCCGCGCATTTCGCCGTCGAGCGCCTGCACCGCGCGCCGGCGCATTTCGACGCCCAGCAGCTCCGCCACTGGCAGAAGGAGGCGGTGCTGGCGGCGCCCGAGGAACTGCTGTGGGCCTGGTTGGACGGGCACGCCTGCCCCGACAACCGCCGCATTCGTGATCTGGTGCCGTCCGGCAGCGAGCTGTATTTCGTGCGCGCCGTGCGCCCGAACATCGTGCTGCCGGACGACGCCCATGATTGGGCGATGAAGCTCTACGCCGAGACCGGTCGCTTCGATCACGACGCGCGCAGCGCGATCCGCGCCGCGGGTGCGGACTTCTTCAATGCCGCGCTCGCGCGCATCGACAGCGAGGGCGGCGATTTCAAGGCCTATAGCCGCGCCGTCGCGCAGACCACGGGCGTCAAGGGCAAGGGCCTGTACATGCCGCTGCGCGCCGCGCTCACCGGCACCACCCACGGGCCGGAGCTGGATCAGCTGTGGACGCTGCTCGGCGAGCAGCGGGTGCGGCGGCATCTGGAATCCGCGCTGGCGCTGCTCGACGAATGACGGAAACTCACGCCATGCTGGAAATCTACAACAGCCTGACCAGGCGCAAGGAACCATTCGTGCCCATCGAGGCCGGCCGGGTGCGCATGTACGTCTGCGGCATGACGGTCTACGACTACTGCCATCTCGGCCATGGCCGCGTCATGGTGGTGTTCGACATGGTGACGCGCTACCTGCGCGCGCGCGGCTACACGGTTTCCTACATCCGCAACATCACCGACATCGATGACAAGATCATCAAGCGCGCCAATGAGAACGGCGAGCCGATCGACGCGCTCACCGCGCGCTTCATCCTGGCCATGCACGAGGACGCGGCGGCGCTCGGCGTCGAGCCCCCGGACGAGGAGCCGCGCGCGACCGTCTATATCGCTCAGATCATCGCCATGATCCAGGCGCTCGTGGAACGCGGCTATGCCTACCGCGCCGCGAACGGCGACGTCTATTATCATGTTCGCAAGTTCGCCGGCTATGGCCGGCTGTCCGGCAAGTCGATCGAGGACCTGCGGGTCGGCGCGCGCGTCGAGGCCGGCGAGGACAAGCAGGATCCCCTGGACTTCGTATTATGGAAGGCCGCCAAGCCCGGTGAGCCGAGCTGGGACTCGCCGTGGGGGCCGGGCCGGCCGGGCTGGCACATCGAGTGCTCGGCGATGTCGACCGCCTGCCTGGGCGAGCACTTCGACATCCACGGCGGCGGCCTGGACCTGCAGTTCCCGCACCACGAGAACGAGATCGCCCAGAGCGAGGGCGCGAGCGGCCACAAGTTCGTCAACGTCTGGATGCACAACGGCTTCGTGCGCGTCGACGACGAGAAGATGTCCAAGTCGCTCGGCAATTTCTTCACCATCCGCGAGATCCTGAAGCGCTACGACCCGGAGGTGGTGCGCTATTTCATCCTCGCCAGCCACTACCGCAGCCCGCTCAATTACTCGGACGAGTCGCTGGACAACGCCAAGGCGGCGCTTACGCGGCTGTACATCGCGCTCAAGGAGACGCCGCCCGCCGAGCCGCCCACCGAACTGCCGCCGCCGCTGACCGACTACGCCGAGCGCTTTTACGCGGCGATGGACGACGACTTCAACACGTCGCTCGCCATGGCGGCGCTGTTCGACCTGGCGCGCGACATCAATCGCCTGCGCGAGGCGGACGCGGCGCACGCCACCCAGCTGGCCGGCCTGCTGCGGCGCCTGGCCGGCATCCTCGGGCTGCTGCAGCGTCCGCCGCTCGACTTCCTGCAAGGCGGCGCGGCGGTCGCCGGCCTGACCGATGCCGGGATCGAGGCGCAAATCGCGGCGCGCGCCGCCGCCAAGCGCGCGAAGGACTTCGCCGAGGCCGACCGCATCCGCGATGCGCTGAAGCACCAGGGTGTGATACTCGAGGACGGGCCGGGCGGCACGACCTGGCGAAGGGCGTGATTGGGCGTGTCAAAAAACCAACGCAGAGAAATTCAAAGAGGTAGGGTGGGCCTTGGCCCACCCGTTCGGCGGTGTCGGTGGGGCAAGGCCCCACCCTAGGTCTTTGCGTTGGGCTCTTTGAGCCCGGTGAATGCGGTCAGCGCCGGTAGACCAGCGCGCTCGCGATCTTCTTCAGCCGCCTGCCGAGCTTGATCTGTGCCTTGTTGTCGGTGCGGTCGATGATGATCACGAAGGCCTCGCCGGGGAATGTCATTTCCTTGATCAGCAGCTGGACGAGTCCGGCCGCCGAGCGCTGCGTCGACAGCATGTTCCCGTAGGCGATGCCGAGGACGTAGAGCGGGGTCTCGGGGAAGTGGGCGAGGGTCTTGCGGGCCAGCCAGGCCTTGCGGATGCGCGGGTAGCGTTGCAGTTCGGCGCGCAGCGCCGCGAGCGCTTCCGGCTCGAGGCCGTGCGGCTCGAGCCCATCCGTGACGTTGAGCTGGGCGCGCTCGGCCTTGGCGGCCTCGACTTTCCGGTGCCAGTCGACCGCGCGCCGGTAATAGTGCATGGCGTCGTCGGTGCGTCCCTGGCGCTGCAAGTAGTAATAAAGATGCTCGCAGGCCGACTCGGTGTACGCGGCGTCGAGCGTCATGGCCCGCTCCAGCAGGTCCCGCCCGTCGGCCGCGTCGCGCGCCAGCAGCAGGCGCCCGACCGCGAACACCGGCGCCGCCTCCTGCGGCGCGCGTTCCATCAGTGCGCGGTACTGGGGCAGGGCGGCGTCGGCGCCGCGGAATTCCTCGGTCCAGCGCGCCCGGTCCCAGGACTCTTGCAGGTCGAGCTCGGCGGATTCCGCCTTGGCGTCGAGCGCGGCGAGCCTGGCCTTGGCGTCCTGCGCGTAGTCGTAGCGGCTGCGCCAGGACTGCGCGACGCCGCTTTGCCAGGTCTGGTCGAGGCGCTCGGCGAAGCCGGGCAGGGCCGGCCCCAGGAAGCGGGCCGCCGCGGTCTCGTCCGCCGGCGGCGGGAGGCGCGGTTCCTGGCCGAGCGCGGCGAGCCGGTCGCTGAGCGACGGATGGGTGTCGTCGCTGCCGGTCTTCTGCTCGAGCGCCGCGCCCAGAAAGCGCGTGGCATGATCGGGGGCGAGCGGCTCGCGGAAGTACTGACTGAGATGGCTGTAGGGTCCGACGCTCGGCGCGGGTTCGTCGTCGGCGCGCGCCAGCAGCGACGGCCAGAACTGCTGCGACAGCGCGCTGCCCTTCACCGAGACGTTCACCAGCGCATCGGCCGCGGCGCGCGCCCCGGCCAGCTCGGCGGCGGCGCGGTCGGCCTGGTACTCGTTGGCGCGCGCCAGCACGAAGGTGTAGGCGTGAAAAAACGGCGCATACCAGTCGAAGAAGCGGTTGAACAGCGCCACGCCCCAGCCCTTGCGGGCATGCAGCGCATCGAGCAGCTGGTACCAGGTCTTGCGCACGCGGTAGATCCAGCCGCTGAAGCGGCTGTGGGCGCCGGCCAGGTGGCCGTATTCGTGGCCCAGGACCGCGCGGAACTCGTCCGGTGACAGCGCCTGCATCAGCGGCAGCCCGAGGATCAGGAAATTCTTCTGCCAGCCGAACAGCCCGAGCCGCGGCACCTGCGAGACCGCGGCGTTGAACTCGTCGGTCAGCAGCACCCGGTGGATGCGCGGCCCCTTGAGGCGCCGGCGCAGGTCGGCGATCAACGCGAACAGCGCGGGCGCGTCGCGGCGCCGCACCGGCAGGCCCTGGGGCGCCTCCAGGCGCACCCACAGGGCGCGGAAGATCACCCAGACCAGCGCCAGCAGCGGCAGCCCCAGCTTGATGGCCACGAGCGGCGCCTTGACGGCGAGCGCCAGCGAGATCAGCGTCAGGACCGCGAGGACGATAAGCACCGCCACGATATAGGCATAACCGAGGCCCGCGAGGCCCGCGATGCGCAGCTTGTAGGCGCGGGGATGGCGGGCGGCGTACTTTTCCAGGCGCGCCACCAGGGCGTCGAATTCCTGTCGGGTCATAAGGGCTTGTGGCGAATGGTTTGTTTGGTACCCAGCGGGGCTGGAAGCGCCGCCTACAATTTATTAATCATGGTCGCTGGCCCGGGACATTTCCAGGCGACCCGCCGGCGGGGGGCGGTGCAGGGCGCGCGGGCGCGCGTAAGTCACTAAAAATCCCCGCTTTCCTATTGACCCCTGCCTGACTAATAAGTATTTTCTCATATTACCGCCGCGTGCGACGAGATGCCCACACCTGGGCAGTCTTGTTCCCAGGGGAAAGATCGTGGAATTGACCGGTGCAGATATCTTCGTCCGTTGCCTCAAGGACGAGGGGGTGGAATACGTTTTCGGATACCCCGGAGGCGCCGCCCTGCACATCTACGACGCGCTCTACCGGCAGGAGGCCGTCAAGCATATCCTGGTGCGCCACGAGCAGGGCGCCACCCACGCCGCCGACGGCTATGCGCGCTCGACCGGCAAGCCCGGCGTGGTGCTGGTGACCTCCGGGCCCGGCGTGACCAATACCGTCACCGGCATCGCGACCGCTTATATGGACTCGATCCCGCTGGTGGTGTTCAGCGGCCAGGTCGCGACCAATCTGATCGGCAACGACGCCTTCCAGGAGGTCGACGCGGTCGGCATCACCCGTCCCTGCGTGAAGCACAATTTCCTGGTCAAGGACGTCAAGGACCTGGCGACCACCGTCAAGAAGGCCTTCCACGTCGCGACCACCGGCCGGCCCGGCCCGGTGGTGGTGGACATCCCCAAGGACGTCACGGCCCAGAAGACCGAGTACAGCTACCCCAAGTCGGTCAGCATGCGCTCGTACTCGCCGGTGACCAAGGGCCATCCGGGGCAGATCAAGAAGGCGGTGGAGCTGCTGCTCGCGGCCCGGCGGCCGATGATCTACACCGGCGGCGGCGTGATCCTCGGCGAGGGCTCCAAGACGCTGACCGAGTTCGTGCGGCTGCTGGGTTACCCCTGCACCAACACCCTCATGGGGCTCGGCGCCTATCCGGCGACCGACCCGCTGTTCGTCGGCATGCTGGGCATGCACGGCACCTACGAGGCCAACATGGCGATGCACGAGTGCGACGTGCTGCTCGCCGTCGGCGCGCGCTTCGACGACCGCGTGACCGGCGACGTCAAGAAGTTCTGCCCGCACGCGCACATCATCCACATCGACATCGATCCCTCGTCGATCTCCAAGAACGTGCGCGTCGAGGTGCCGATCGTGGGCAGCGTCGATCTGGTCCTCAAGGACATGATCAAGCTGATCAAGGACGCCAAGCGCAAGCCCGACCAGCCGGCGCTCGAGGCCTGGTGGGCGCAGATCGACGAGTGGCGCGGCATGCAGTGCCTGAAGTACGACCGCGCGAGCAAGCTCATCAAGCCGCAGTACGTGCTCGAAAAGCTCTACGAGCTCACCGGCGGCGACGCCTTCGTGACCTCGGACGTCGGCCAGCACCAGATGTGGGCGGCGCAGTTCTACAAGTTCGACAAGCCGCGCCGCTGGATCAACTCCGGGGGGCTCGGCACCATGGGCTTCGGCCTGCCGGCGGCGATGGGCGTGCAGATGGCCCATCCCAAGGCCACGGTCGCCTGCGTGACCGGCGAGGCCTCGATCCAGATGTGCATCCAGGAGCTGTCGACCTGCAAGCAGTACAAGCTGCCGATCAAGATCGTGAACCTCAACAACCGCTACATGGGCATGGTGCGGCAGTGGCAGGAGTTCTTCTACGAGAGCCGCTATTCGCACTCCTACATGGACGCGCTGCCGGACTTCATCAAGCTGGCCGAGAGCTACGGCCACGTCGGCATGCTGATCGACAAGCCCGGCGACGTCGAGGGCGCGCTCAAGGAGGCCTTGAAGCTCAAGGACCGGCTGGTGTTCCTGGACTTCATCACCGACCAGTCCGAGAACGTCTACCCGATGATCGCCGCCGGCAAGGGCCAGCACGAGATGCACATGTCGCCCTGCCTGCAAGGCCAGAACGCCGAGCGGGAGCTGGCTTAATATGACCGGACGAACGGAGCGAAGCGGAGTAGGTAGACTCATCTTATGACCGGACGATAGGTAGACTCATCTTATGACCGGACGATAGGTAGACTCATCTTATGACCGGACGATAGGTAGACTCATCTTATGACCGGACGATAGGTAGACCTTAATGCGGCACATCATTTCGATACTGCTGGAAAACGAATCGGGCGCGCTGTCGCGCGTCGCCGGGCTGTTTTCGGCGCGTGGCTACAACATCGAGTCGCTGACCGTGGCGCCGACCGAGGATCCGACGCTGTCGCGCATGACCCTGGTGACGCGCGGCAGCGACGAGATCATCGAGCAGATCACCAAGCAGCTCAACAAGCTGGTCGACACGGTCAAGCTCATCGACCTGACCGAGGGCGCCCACATCGAGCGCGAGATGATGCTCATGAAGGTCGATGCCGCCGGCGACGTGCGCGAGGAGGTCAAGCGCATGGCCGACATCTTCCGCGGTCATATCATCGACGTGACCGACAGCACCTACACCATCGAGCTCACCGGCACGCCCGACAAGCTCGACGCCTTCGTCCAGGCGCTGGGCAAGACCGGCATCATCGAGGTCGTGCGCTCCGGCCCGTCGGCGATCGCGCGCGGCGCGAAAGGATTGCATGTATAACTTCAGTGGCAAGTAGTAAGTATTCAAGTGGCAAGGAACCCCTTGCTACTTGCCACTCGTCAAGAGAATCCCAAAGCTTAAATGCTGGAGTCAATTATGAAAGTATTCTACGACAACGATGCTGATCTTGCCCTCATCAAGGGAAAGAAAGTCACGATCATCGGCTACGGCTCGCAGGGCCACGCGCACGCCTTGAACCTCAAGGACAGCGGTGTGAACGTCACCGTCGGCCTGCGCGAGGGTTCGGCGTCGGTCGACAAGGCGAAGAAGGCCGGACTCACCGTCAAGGGTGTCGCCGAGGCGGTCAAGGACGCCGACATCGTCATGATCCTGGCGCCGGACGAGCAGCAGAAGAAGCTCTATGCCGAGCAGATCGCGCCGAACCTGAAGCAGGGCGCGGCGGTGGCGGTGGCGCACGGCTTCAGCATCCACTTCGGCTTCATCAAGCCGGACGCCTCGCACGACGTGTTCATGGTCGCGCCCAAGGGTCCCGGCCACCTGGTGCGCTCGACCTTCACCCAGGGCGGCGGCGTGCCCTGTCTGATCGCCGTCCAGCAGAATCCCTCCGGCAAGGCGCGCGAGCTCGCGCTGTCCTATGCCTCGGCGATCGGCGGCGGCCGCGCCGGCGTCATCGAGACCAGCTTCAAGGACGAGTGCGAGACCGACCTGTTCGGCGAGCAGGCGGTGCTGTGCGGCGGCGCCTCGCACCTGGTGCAGGCCGGTTTCGAGACCCTGGTCGAGGCCGGCTATCCGCCGGAGATGGCCTATTTCGAGTGCCTGCATGAATTGAAGCTGATCGTCGACCTGATGTACGAGGGCGGCATCGCCAACATGCGCTACTCGATCTCCAACACCGCCGAGTACGGCGACTACACCCGCGGCCCGCGCATCGTCACCGAGCAGACCAAGGCCGAGATGAAGAAGATCCTCAAGGAAATCCAGTCCGGGCAGTTCGCCAAGGAGTGGATGGCCGAGAACGAATCGGGCGGCAAGCGCTTCCCCGAGATGCGCGCCCAGGCCGCCAAGCACCCGATCGAGGAGGTCGGCGGCCGGCTGCGCGACATGATGCCCTGGATCAAGGCCAACAAGATCGTCGACAAGTCGAAGAACTGACCTTGCGCCATTCCCGTATCAACGCCGGGACGCCGGGGCGCAATGAACGGCGTATGTTCAGGTTGATGTGTTCGTGTCCTGTGCGTCGTCGGCATGCCTGAGGGCGGACATCCCCTGCTGGCCCGCGAGGGTTGGGTGCACATCGGCATCGCGGTCGGCGCCGCCGCGCTGGTGCACGCGCTGGCGGGCTGGCTCTGGGCGCTGCCGTTGTGGGTCGCGGCGCTGTTCATCGTCCAGTTCTTCCGCGATCCGCCGCGCCGCATCCCGACCGGCCCCGGCGTGGTGGTGTGTCCGGCCGACGGCCGGGTGATCGCGGTCGACGAGGTCGAGGATCCCTACCTCAAGCGCCGCGCGCGGCGCGTCAGTATCTTCATGAACGTCTTCAACGTCCATTCCAACCGCAGCCCGGTCGGTGGCGACGTGAAGGAGCTGTGGTACTCGCCCGGAAAATTCATCAATGCCTCGTTCGACAAGGCCTCCACCGAGAACGAGCGCAACGCGCTGTGGATCCGCACCGGCGACGACGACGTGGTGGTGGTGCAGATCGCCGGCCTGATCGCGCGGCGTATACTCTGCTATGCGCGCCCCGGCGACGTCCTGGCGCGCGGTGAGCGCTACGGCTTCATCCGCTTCGGCTCGCGCGTGGACGTGTACCTGCCGCCGACCAGCGAGGTGCGTCTCAGCCTCGGCGACAAGGTCAGCGCCGGCAGCGACATCCTCGGCATGCTCAGATAGGGCAAAGCCGAGATGGGCCCGACAACCAGACGAAGTCGATCGACCGAGCGGACTAAAGAGTCCCCGTGGCCCCCGTGGCCCCCGTGTCCCCCGTGGCTAATCTTGGCGATGCGAAAATCAGCCACGGGGGTCACTGGGAGCGCGGGGGAAAATTAAATTGAACTTCACAGACGCGCGCCGCCGCGGGAGCGAGGCATGAGCGACAAGAATCCGCGCAGGGGCTTCTACATCCTGCCGAACCTGTTTACCACCGCCAGCCTGTTCGCCGGTTTCTACGCCATCGTCCAGGCGATGAACGGCAACTTCGAGCACGCCCCGATCGCGATTTTCGTGGCCATCATTCTCGACGGCCTCGACGGCCGGGTGGCGCGCTGGACCCACACCGAGAGCGACTTCGGCGCAGAATACGACTCGCTGTCCGACATGGTGTCGTTCGGGCTGGCGCCGGCGCTGGTCATGTACGAGTGGGCGCTGTCGGGCCTCGGCAAGATCGGCTGGCTGGCGGCCTTTCTCTACGCCGCCTGCGCCGGCCTGCGCCTGGCGCGTTTCAACACCCAGCACGGTCACGCCGATCCGCGATTCTTCCAGGGCCTGCCCAGCCCCTCGGGCGCGGCGCTGGTCGCCGGCCTGGTCTGGGCGATGCACGACTACGGCGTGCCGGGCCGGGAGATCAGCTTCCTGGCGCTGGCCTTCACCGTGTTCGGCGCGCTGGCGATGGTCAGCAATTTCCGCTACTTCAGCATCAAGCAGCTCGACCTGCGCGGCCGGGTGTCGTTCGTCGCGGTGCTGGCGATGGTGCTGGTGTTCGTGCTGATCTCGTCCAATCCGCCGCAGGTGCTGTTCCTGGCCTTCCTGGCCTATGCCCTGTCCGGGCCGCTGCTCGCCGCGGCGCGCCTGGTGGCGCGCAGCCGGCATCGCCGGCGGCACCCGCGCGCGAAATAGCCCGGGTGGCTTCCCCCGGGCGCATTTGTGGTTTATAGTCAAAACATGTTGAGCGAGCGCAATGCCTTGTCCCTCCCGGTCCCGGCCCTCCCGGACCGCGCGCTCGCCCGCCTGCTGCCCCTGCGACTGCTGCGCCTGCGCGCGCAGACCTGATCGCTCTTCCCGGCGGGGAACAAAATACGCAATAATCCCAGGAATTTGTGAACAGCCGAGCCACCGGCGCGTCGTGCGCGCCGCGGGCGATCCCGAACGAGGGCAGCCATGAACGACCCATTGATCATCTTCGACACCACCTTGCGCGACGGCGAGCAGAGCCCCGGCGCGTCCATGACCCGCGACGAGAAAGTGCGCATCGCCAAGGCCCTGGAGCGCATGCGCGTGGACATCATCGAGGCCGGTTTCCCGGTCGCCAGCCCCGGCGACTTCGAGGCGGTCCAGGCGGTCGCCGCGGCGGTGACCGACAGCACGGTGTGTGCGCTGGCGCGGGCGGTCGACAAGGACATCGCGCGCGCCGCCGAGGCCATCAAGCCGGCGCCGCGCCGCCGCATCCACACCTTCATCGCCACCTCGCCGATCCACATGCAGAACAAGCTGCGCATGACCCCGGACCAGGTGGTCGAGCAGGCGGTCAAGGCGGTCAAGCTCGCGCGCGGCCATACCGACGACGTCGAGTTTTCGCCCGAGGACGCCGGGCGCTCGGAGATCGATTTCCTCTGCCGGGTGCTGGAGGCGGTGATCGCCGCCGGCGCGCGCACCGTGAACATCCCCGACACTGTCGGTTACAACCTGCCGAACCAGTTCGGGACCCTGATCAAGACCCTGCGCGAGCGCGTGCCGAACTCCGACAAGGCGGTATTCTCGGTGCATTGTCACAACGACCTCGGGCTCGCGGTCGCCAACTCGCTGTCGGCGGTCCTGAACGGCGCGCGCCAGGTGGAGTGCACCATCAACGGCCTCGGCGAACGCGCCGGCAACGCCGCGCTCGAGGAGATCGTGATGGCGGTGCGCACCCGCCGCGACCTGTTCAGCTGCGACACCCGCATCGACGCCACCCAGATCGTGCCGACCTCGCGGCTGGTGTCGAACATCACCGGTTTTCCGGTGCAGCCGAACAAGGCGATCGTCGGCGCAAACGCCTTCGCCCACGAGTCCGGCATCCACCAGGACGGCGTGATCAAGAAGCGCGAGACCTACGAGATCATGCGCGCCGAGGACGTCGGTTGGGTGGCGAACCGCATGGTGCTCGGCAAGCACTCGGGGCGCAACGCCTTCAAGACCCGCTTGAAGGAGTTGGGCGTCGAGTTCAAGACCGAGGCCGAGCTCAACTCGGCCTTCGACCGCTTCAAGGACCTGGCCGACAAGAAGCACGAGATCTTCGACGAGGACATCCAGGCGCTGGTGACCGAGGAGGGCCTGGAGCACACCGACGAGCGGCTCAAGCTCCAGAGCCTGCAGGTCTGCTCCGAGACCGGCACCAAGCCCTATGCCATGGTCAGCGTCGTGGTCAACGGCGAGCACCAGGCCGCCGGCGCCGAGGGCAGCGGACCGGTGGACGCGTCGTTCAAGGCCATCGAGGAGATGATGGGCAGTGGCTGCCAGCTGCTGTTGTACTCGGTGAACAACATCACCAGCGGCACCGACTCGCAGGGCGAGGTCACGGTGCGCCTGGAGAGGGGCGGGCGCATCGTCAATGGCCACGGCGCCGACACCGACATCGTCATCGCCTCGGCCAAGGCCTATCTGAACGCGCTCAACAAGATCGGCGTGGCGGCCGAGCGCGCCCATCCCCAGGCCGGCACGCCGATTTAGCAAGGGGGGGAGGCGGCGCCCGGCGCCGTTGTCAAGACCGTGTCGTCCGGGTCGCCGGGCGATTCGTCGGCGGGGCTTCCCGGCGCGCTTTGTTTTGCCCGACCCCGCCGGTATTCTATGGCGCATGAACGCGGGACACCGGCTTCGGGCGCAATACCTGTCCGCCATGGGCATCACCGTCTGGCGCCGGCGCCCGCCGCCGGGGGACGCTGCGCGGGCCATCGACGCCGAAACCCCCGCTGCGCCGGTCGCGGGGGAAGCGCCGGTCGCACCACTGGCGTCGTCGCCCGGGCCTGCGGTGCTGTCCGCGGTCACCGAGGTTGCGGCGATGGGTTGGGAGCCGCTCGCCGAAGCGGTGCGCGGCTGCACCCGCTGCCGGCTCCACGGCGGCCGCACCCAGACGGTATTCGGCGTCGGCGACCGCGCCGCCCAGTGGATGTTCGTCGGCGAGGCGCCGGGCGCCGACGAGGACCGCCAGGGCGAGCCCTTCGTCGGCCGGGCCGGCCAGCTGCTCAACGCCATGATCGCGGCGCTCGGCCTGAAGCGTGACGAGGTCTACATCGGCAATGTGTTAAAGTGCTTGAGGTACAACGCGCTGGTACAGCTTGGCGACGGCAGGTGGGAAAGGATCGGCCGATTGGTTCGCGCGCGTTACAACGGTCACGTCATGTCGGTGGATTCCGA
Source organism: Acidiferrobacterales bacterium (assembly GCA_036393295.1). GTDB lineage: Bacteria > Pseudomonadota > Gammaproteobacteria > Acidiferrobacterales > UBA6901 > DASWHF01. The sequence goes on along the minus strand of DASWHF010000026.1, from coordinate 10,336 downwards.
CGGTCGCTTGGTTCCACGCCGGGTCATCGGTTGGCACGAATCCCCGGTCGGTGCTCGGCGCGTTTTTCGATTGACCTACCGTTCTGCGAAGAGGACTGGGAACGGCAGGGCGAGCATCCAGTTGACCGGGGATCACCCGGTTCTGACCAAACGTGGTTTTGTTCCCGTGGAGGCGTTGAGGCCGGGCGACAGTATCGCGACCGGACAAGGGCTGAGTCCGCTCGCCCACGATGTCGCGTGTGGAACCTTGCTCGGAGACGGGCATATACCGGCAGACAGAACATTCCTGTATTTCGGGCATTCGGCGAATCAGCGCGATTACGCACTGTTCAAGGCTGAACTGCTTGTTGAGTTGGACCCGCGAGTCGATTTCTTGTCTGTGGCCGCCGTGGCAGGTGGAGAGAAGGTGTATCCGACCGTCCAGGTCCGTACCCGCGCGCATCGCGCGCTGCGTTATCTGCGTGCGGAATTTTATCCTTCGAAAAAGCGAGTGCCTGCATGGATTGGCAAGGACCTCAATCCGCGCATGCTCGCGTTCTGGTTCATGGACGACGGCTACACGCGAATCCGCCACGGTCGCCAACCGATCGCCGAGATTGCGACATGTGGTTATCCCACGGAGGATCTTCAGATTCTGATCGAAGGCCTGTCGAATCTCGGCCTCGGTGCGCACGCGATTCGAGGCCGGATACATTTTGACGTCAAGGCAACGAAGGCGCTCTGTGAGCATATCGCGCCCTTCGTCCCACCTTCGATGCGCTACAAACTGCACCCGGACGTCGCGCCAGCGGTGCCATTCGATCCTGATCGTCTTCGGCCGGAATCGGCCACGGTCGTTTATGAAGAGTTCGACCGCGAGGACGTCACGGACCAGCCGCGGGCCGACAAGACATTCTTCTGCATAGATGTCGAGCAGACGCATAATTTCGTCACCGCGGGCGGTGTTGTCCACAATTGCCGCCCCCCCAACAACCGCGACCCGCAGCCCGACGAGGTCGGGCAGTGCGAGCCCTACCTGGTGCGCCAGATCGAGCTCATCGGGCCGCGGGTGATCGTCGCGCTCGGCCGGCATGCCGCGCACAGCCTGCTCAAGACCGAACTGGCGCTCGGCAAGCTGCGCGGCCAGCGTTTGAGTTACCAGGGCATTCCGTTGATCGTGACCTATCATCCGGCCTATCTGCTGCGCAATCCGATCGACAAGCGCAAGGCCTGGGACGACCTGCGTCGCGCGCGCGCCGTGCTGGAGGCCGGCGCATGAGCGCCGTCGTCCGCGAGTCGTTCGCGCGCCTGCGGCCGATGCGCGACGCCGACCTTGCCGAGGTCATGCGCATCGAGACCTCGGCCTACGAGTTTCCGTGGACGCTCGGGATCTTCCAGGACTGCCTGCGCTTCGGTTACCTCTGCCAGGTGTACGACAGTCCGCGCGGCATCCTGGGGTACGGGATCATGTCGGTGGGCGTCGGCGAATGCCATCTGCTGAACATCTGCATCGCGCCGCGCCACCAGCGCCACGGCCACGCCACGCGCATGATCGCGCAGCTGCTCGACATGGCGCGCGAGCGCCGCGCGCGCATGGCGCTGCTCGAGGTGCGCGTCTCCAACCGCGGCGCCTACCGTCTCTACACCAAGCTCGGCTTCAACGAGATCGGCATGCGTCGCGGTTATTATCCGGCCCGCAAGGGCCGCGAGGATGCCATCGTGCTCGCCCGCGAGCTGTGAGTTTCTGTCGCCGTCCGGCCATGCGTCTGCCCTGGCTGCCCGCGCATGCGATCCACGCGGGCAAAAAAAACGGGATGCGGAGAGGGTCCGCATCCCGTTCCAGCACAGGGAGGGGTGCCAGATAAGCTTTTCTGCCCGTGATCAGGGCCGGACTCACGGGCAGCCGCGAAATAATTTAACAAGACCAGCGGCGCATTGCACGCGATGAACTGTATTCGATGTCTCCCGACACACCAAAGTCGGAGAACTTAACACCAGCCGTTGTCGGTAATTCTTACAAGTATTTATTTTTATATAACTTTTTCTTGACTCCCCTCCGGTACTGGTATTTTATAACCGGACAAAAGCCTGTGTGGCGCAATGACGTCGGGCCGACATTCTGATAACCGACGCAATAACACCCCCAAGCGGGACGAGAGAGGAGAGTATGAACGGCAAGCGCGGAATCCTGGCGATGGCAATGGGTGTCATGACCGGGCTCGGCATGACCGGAGCCGTTCAGGCGGCAAGCCTGTTCGACGGCAGCGTTGTCGGATCCTTCGGCAATGCCACCTTCACCGACCCGCACTTCGACTACACGCACAACAACGATACCGGCGCCTCCGGCAGCCTGCCGCCGATTGCGAGCTTCAACTGGGGGATCGGCATCGATTATCGGCGACTGCAGCTGGTCAGCAGCTCCTTCACCTTCGACGGCGTGGGCAGCGATGCGGCGATACCCGGCTACTCGGCCGGCGTCGGCGATCAGTTCGTGCTCGGCACATTCACGTACACCAATAACATGACCTATTTTTCCGGCGGCGTCGTGCACGTCGACTTCGACCTGAATGTCACCGCCAACGGCCAGAGCCTGTCGCCGCTGAGCTACACCATTATGATCGACAACACTCCGAACAGCGGGCCCAATCCCGCCGACTATGCGGAGCTCGTCGGCACGCCGGGCCCGGTGTCGTTCAGCCATGGCGGGCTCGACTACGGGTTCGAGATCCTGGGCTTCTCGCGCGACGGCGGCGCGAGCTTCGAGACTTATACCTATCTGGACGAGAGCGCCACCACCCAGGCCGATATCTATGCGCGCATCACCGTTGTGCCCCTGCCGGCCGCCGCCTGGCTGCTGATTTCGGGCATCATGGTGCTGGGCGCCGGTTTCCGTCGTCGGCGGCACCTTATCTGAATGGCGTTTGATTGAGTACTCTGAATCAGGCCAGAAACGTCGAATAATTTTACAGTTATTGCATAGTCATATGATTGTTTTAAAGATAATTTGAATAAATATTCTGAATAACTGTCGTGTTTATTTAACACTTAAAAGCCTTGGTTTGTGAATGACAGCAAAGCACAGTTTCGACGTAACTCAATGTTATTGCCGTAAGAAGTCAGAGTTTCACCGGTATCCGGATGTCGAAAAAGTTTACACACGCTGGTTTTCCCCCTTTTGGTCATGCCCCTTGACGATGCTTCTTGCGTGATTTCATTGACGTTTTTCAGTCATGGAACATGGATTGCAGTAATGAATACCGGCTGGAAGAGAGGAGCCAGCTGACACGAATCGGTATTCGGGAGGGGAGTGCATCGTTAAGGACGCGATATCGTAGGGGGAGAAGGCGCGCAGGATGCGCGCCACTTTACCGCCCGTTCCGCTCAAGCCCGCCTCAGCACTCCGCGCTCAGAAATAACGTGCCAGCTCGATCTGCAGGGTGTCATCGCGCCGCAGGCTGAAAAAAGGGTCGGCGGCCGGTGCGCCGGACAACGCGCGCAGCTCCAGCGCGATCTTCCAGTGGTCGCCGATCCGGCGGCTCGCCTCCAGGTTGTAGAAACGCGTGTCGAACTCGCGGTCGCCGATCACGCCGGCCAGCAGCTCGGTCGATTGCACGTCATTGAGCGCGAGCCGCAGGCCGAGGAACAGATCGTCCTGAAACGGCGTCGGCGCGCGCGTGCCGCGGTCGTCATAGACATATTCGGCGAGCAGCCCGAGATCGGCGGAGCCGGCCAGCACGCCCACCAGGGTGTATTCGAACCCGGCGGTGGCGGCCGTGAATCGTTCGCCCTGCTGGCGGCGTGAGATCGTCTCCAGCTTCCACAGCCACTGCCCCAGGGTCGCCTGCAGATCGAGGCTCGACTGATCGATGATGTCGTAGTGCGGAATCAGCACCGGGCGGCCGAGGTCGTCCAGGCCCGGCACCAGGCGCGGATCGCGCGCGGTGCCGTGAAAATGGGCGAGGCCGATATCGAAGGCGCCGATGCTGCGCCGCCAGCGGATCGCGGCGTCGATGCGCCCGCGTCCGCGGCTGGATTCGAACTGCGACAGGCCGGTGTCGACCGGCGGGTGGCTGCGCAACCGGCCTTCACGTCCGGGGAAGCTGCGCTCGCGGAAGCCGGCGAGGGCGTAGAGATCGACCGTACCCCAGTCGTGGATCAGGGCCAGGTTGATCATCGGCTGGCCGAGCTTGTCTTCGCCGTCGAGGTTCTCCACCAGGTCGGTCTGGTTGATCACGTCCACCAGGTGCTGCGATTCCGTCACCCCCCAGAAGACCTTGCGCACACCGGCGCGCAGCTCCCAGGCCTGCGCGGCCACGACCCAGCCGAGCTCGCGGATATCCGCGTGGCTGCGCGCGTCGTCATGCTGGTCCCAGCGCAGGAAGGGCACGAAGCGGAAACTGTGCCGGCCGTCGTCCCACCGGTGGGTGAATTCCGGCTCGGCGGCCAGCGACAGGTTGGCGCCGTGCTGATCGGGATCGAGCGGCGCGTGAAAAAAGCCACGCGCCTCGACCGCCACAAATCCCGACCATTCGGCCGCCGCCGTCGCGCCCAGCAGCGCGGCGCCCAGCAGCGCCGCCGGCAGTGTCCGTCGGCCCGGCATCAACGCGCCCGCTGCAGGCTGCTCTGATCGAAGTCGCGATTGGTGTAGCCGTTGCGGAAACGGTAGTCGCTCCAGCGCAGCTCCGTGCTCTTGCCGTTCTGGTGATTCTCCATGGACATGCGCCCGGCGCGCCAGTAGTGGCCGAGGTACTGCCGGTAGTCGCCGAAGATCAGCGTCTTGAGCAGGCTGTCCTTGCGGTCGTAGAACTCGAGCTTGAGCGGCTGGTACATCTCCCGGTCGACCCACACCACCTGGCGGGTGTAGCCGGAGTGCTCGTAGGCCGGGTAGCGTTCAATGACCATCGTCGCGCGGCCGTCGAGGCCCTCGTCGCGCAGGTACTTGTATCGGTACTTGTCGACCTCCTGCGAGGTCAGGTCCTCGTAGGCGAATTCGCTGCCGACAAACGGCCCGGACTTGTTGGCCGAGGCGATGCGCTTGACGCGCTTCAGCGCCGGGAGATAAAGCCACTGATCGTCGGGGCGCGTGGCATGCGTGTAGCTCAGCAGCGCCGTGCCCTTCACGTCCGCCGGGCTGTCGAAGAGGATCAGGCTCTTGTCGCCGTTGCCCGTGACCTCGAGGCTGCGGATGCGCAGGTGGCGCGAGGTCTCATCGCCCTGGCGGTTGCGCAGGGTCATGGTCAGGTCGGCGCGCAGGTCCTGAAAACCGGTGTCGCGCCGGTCCATCTCGCGCGCGATCGCCAGCCCCTGTTCCTCGGGCGTCGCCGCCTGCGCGTCAGGGACGAGCAGGCTCGACAGCAGTATTATCGTCGACAGCTTGGGCATGACTCTTCTCCTCGAGTTTGAGCAACAGCGGCGCCAGGAACAGGAAATCCGCCGCCAGCGCGAAGGCTATCACGATGGCGGTGAGCAGCCCCATGCTGGCGTTGAGCTTGAAGGCCGACAGTGCCAGCACCAGGAAGCCGGCGATCAGCGCCACCGAGGTCACCCACAGCGCGGTGCCGACGCTGGCGTAGGCGTAGCGCACGGCGTCCTCGGGTGTGAGCCGCTTCTCGCGGCGCGCGCGCAGGTATTTGCTCAGGAAATGCACGGTGTCGTCGACCACGATGCCGAGCGTCATGCCGGTGACCACCGACAGGCTCAGGCCGACCTCGCCGACCAGGATGCCCCACAGGCCGAAGCCCATGGCGGCCGGCACCAGGTTGGGGATGAGGCTGACGGCGCCGATCTTCAGCGAGCGCAGCGCGAACACCAGCACGAAGGAGATCAGCACCAGGGCGAGCGTGGTGCCGGTCAGCATCGAACGGATGTTGCGCTCGCCGATATGCGCGAACATCGCGACGGTGCCGGTGCCGTTGGCACGGATCCCCGGTGTGTTGGCCGCGAGCCAATCCTGGGCGCGGTCCTCGAGCGCCAGGAAGTCGTTCACCGACAGTGTCTTGAGCGTCACGCTCAGGCGGGTCGCCGATTTGTCGATGTTGATTTGGTCGTTGAGATCCAGCCCGTAGGGCAGCGACATTTCGTAGAGCAGCAGGTACTGCGCCGCCAGCGTCTGGCGTTCCGGCAGCCGGTAGTGGGCCGGATCGTCGCTGTGCATGTTCATGCTCAGCCGCTTCATGATGTCGGTGAAACTCGCGACGTGCACGACCTCGGACTGCGCGCGGTACCACTGCGCGAAGGTCTCGACCCCGGCCAGGAAGGCCGGGTCGCTGACGCCGCTCGGCCGGCCGGCCTCGAGCGAGTAGTGCACGACGTACAGGCCGCCGAGATTCCCGGCGGCGAAGTCCGAGTCCACCCGGAACGGGATGCTGTGGTCGAAATACTCGGTGTAGACGTCGTTGAGCTCGTTGCGCGGGATGAAGGCGATGAGCAGCACGATCAGCGCGCCCATGCCGATGAGCAGCGCGGTCCGGCGGGCGATGACGAATTCCGCCAGCCGCTCCATCGCCGGCGACCGGTCCGGGCTGTGCGGCCGCACGCGGACCGGCAGCAGCATCATCAGCGCCGGCAGCAGGAACATGGCCAGCAGCCAGGCCGCGACGACGCCGAGCGCGACGATGTTGCCCAAGTCGCGGAACGGCGGGGCGTCGGAGAAGTTCATGCTCAGGAAGCCGATCATTGTGGTCAGGCTGGTCAGGAACACCGGCTGGGCGTTGACCCGCAGGCTCTCGATCATGGCGGCGCGTTTGTCGAGTCCCGCGCGCAGGGAGTGGAAGAAGCTCGCCAGCAGGTGCACCGCATTCGCCACCGCCAGCGTCAGGATCAGGATCGGCGCCGAGGCGCTCGGCGGCGACAGGCGGATGCCGAGCCAGCCGGTGAGCCCCATGGCGGCCGCGATCGACAGCAGGATCACCCACAGCGCGGCGAAGGTCCCCGACCAGCCGCGCAGCAACAGGCCGACGGTGACGGCGATGACCAGGAAGCTCAACGGCACCAGCGTCCGCATGTCCGCCTGCGAGGCCTCGGAGAAGGCGGCGTTCATCATCACCATGCCGGTGAGGTGGACGTCGATGTCGGGATGCTCGGCGCGTACCCGCTCGGCAAGTGCGCGCACCGCCTGCGCCACCTCCGGCACCTCGCGGATGCTGTCCTGGCCCGGCAGCTGCACGGTGACGTTGACGCCGGTGACATGGCCGGTGGGCGACACCAGGCGGTTGACCAGCAGCGGCTCGGTGGTGGCGATGGCGCGCACCCGGCTGAGCTCGACGCGGCCGAGCCGCGGCGCGTCGGTCACCAGGTTGCGCACCACCAGGCCCTCGGTATCGGCATGGGTGTGCTGGAAGTTGGTGATCGAGTCGACGCGTATCGAGTAGGGCACCTGCCAGGCCGCGGCGGTCAGCGACTCCACGGCGGCCAGCGTGTCGCGCGTGAACACATCGCCGCTCTTTGGCGCCAGCACGATGAGCACGTTGTCGTTCTTGGTGTAGGTGCGCTCGAGCGCTTCGAAGGCCTTGAGCTGCGGGTTGTCGGCGCTGAAGAACACCCGGTAGTCGTTGGTGAAGACGATGCGCGGTGCACCCGCGGCGGCGGCGAACACCAGCCCCAGGCTCAGCAGCAGCACCCGCCAGGGATGGTCCACGATCCATTGCGCCAGCCGGACGGTGCGGGCGGGGCGTTCCATGGCGACCTCCTGATTGTTCATGAATAGTAAATTTTTCCGACAGTATTCAGTTTATGGGAAAAAAAATCAGCGCGTGAGGACGCCACGCAGGATCAACCGGGTCGTACCCTCGGCGAGCTCGACCAGATGCTGGTGTTCGTACAGGTGCCAGAAGATCGGGACCTCGAAGAGCGTCATGGCCGCCAGGATCGCGGCCGCGGTCTTGCCGGGGTCGTCGACGCTGAATTCGCCGGCGGCGACGCCGTCCCGGAGCAGCTCTTCGAGCACCGCCTGTTTCGCGGCTTGGTGCTCGTGGACCATCGGCTGTTGCTGCAGGCAGACCGCCTCGACCATCTCGTGGATGCGCGGCTGGGCGGTGATCTGCTCATGGGTGTGCTGGAAGGCGGCCTGGATGAACCCGGCCAGGCGCTCGGCGGCCGGCCGGTCCTTGCGCGCCACGACCGTCTTCATGGCGTCGACCTTCCGGCCCAGACACTGGCAGGCGAGGCTCGTGCCGATGTCGAGCTTGTTCTCGAAGTAGCGGTAGAGATTGGCGGCCGACATCGAGCAATCCTTGGCGATCTCGGCCATGGTGGTCTTGCTGTAGCCGACCTGGCGGAAACGCTCCTGCGCGGCGTTCAGGATCGCCTCGCGGGTTTCCTCGGTGTCGGCAGCTGCGGATTCCATGGGGGGATATATATCTCATGAATATTGAATAGTCAATTTTGTGTTCACTATTCCTGGATATTGGTCGGGGAATATCTGCTGTTTCTTGATAAACAGTGTTTTTCATAGATAGTGACTGATTACTTAAATTTTTTAGGTGAGGGGTTACCGTCGGGGCTTGCCAAGAATCGATTGCTGTATATAATCACAATACTGTATAAATAAACATATATCATGGATACCCTGACTTCCCGCCAACAAGAAATCCTCGACCTGATCCGCGACTACGCGGCCCGCACCGGCCGGCCACCGACCCGCGCCGAGATCGCCGCAGCACTCGGCTTCCGGTCCGCCAATGCCGCCGAGGCGCATCTGCGCGCGCTGGCGCGCAAGGGGGCGATCGAGCTCATCCCCGGCGCCTCGCGCGGCATCCGTCTGCAGGCGCCGGGCATGCCGGTGGTGGGCCGGGTGGCGGCCGGTCATCCGATCCTGGCCGAGGAGCATATCGAGCAGCACCTGCCGATCGATCCGGCGCTGTTCCAGCCGCGCGCCGATTACCTGCTGCGGGTGCGGGGAATGAGCATGCGCGATGCCGGCATCCTCGACGGCGACCTGCTGGCCGTGCACCGCAGCCCCGAGGCGCGCGACGGCCAGATCGTGGTGGCGCGGTTGGCCGACGAGGTGACGGTCAAGCGTTTCGAGCGCCGCGGCCACGTGGTGCGTCTCCTGCCCGAGAACGACGAATTCACTCCCATCGAGATCGACCTGCGCCGCGACGCCTTCGCCATCGAAGGCCTGGGCGTGGGCCTGCTGCGCAACGGACGACTCCCATGAACCTGCAAGACCTGATGCAAGGCGCCGAGGTCTGGCGCGGTAACGGCTTTCTTCCTCCGGCCGGCGGCGCCACGGCGTCCGGCTTCGCCGCGCTCGACGCGCTGTTGCCGGGTGGCGGCTGGCCGGCCGCGGCGCTCACCGAGATCCTGCTGCCGCGCGCCGGCATCGGCGAGTTGAGCCTCATGATGCCGGCGCTGGCGGCCTTGAGCCGCGGCGACCGCTGGTTGGCCTTCGTCGCGCCGCCCTACATCCCCTATGCGCCGGCCCTGGCGGCGGCCGGAGTGGATCTGTCGCGCGTGCTCATGATCCATCCGCGCAGCCGCGGCGATGCCCTATGGGCCCTGGAGCAGACGCTGCGTGCCGGCACCTGCGGCGCAGTGCTCGCCTGGCCGGCGCTGGCCGATACCACCGTGCTGCGGCGTCTGCAGCGGGCCGCGGAGGTCGGTGAATGCCTGGGCGTGGTGTTCCGATCGGCGCTGCACGCGGTCGCGGCCTCGCCGGCGGCGCTGCGTCTCAAGCTCGTCCCCGAGGAGGCCGGTCTCGGCGTGGAGATTCTGAAGCGCCGCGGCGGCTGGCCGGCCGGGCCGGTGCGCCTGGAGATGGATCGTGCTGTGGCTGTGTCTGCACCTGCCGGATCTGGCGCTCGACGTCTGCACGCGCGGCGCCCCTGAATCCGGACCGGTCGCGGTCAGCACGGGCAGCGGCCGCGCGCAGCGGATCCTGGCGGCCAATGCCGCCGCCCGCAGCCACGGTGTGCAGGCCGGCATGGCGCTCAACGCCGCCCAGGCCTGTGTGGCGATGCTGCGCGTCACCGCGCACGACGCGCAGGCGGAGCGCGAGGCGCTGGCGCGTCTTGCCGCCTGGGCGGGGCAGTACACCCCGGTCGTGAGCCTGGCGCCGCCGCAGGCGCTGTTGCTGGAGGTGGCGGGCAGCCGGCGGTTGTTCGGCGGGGATTCGAATCTGAGGGAGCAGGTTCGCCAGGGATTGGCCGAACTCGGCTTCACGGCGCGCAGCGCGCTCGCACCCACGCCGCTGGCGGCGTTGTGGCTGGCGCGCGCCGGCGGCGAGGCCCGGGTCACGCGCACCGCGCAGCTCGCCGCCGCACTCGCTCCGCTGCCGCTCGCGGCGCTCGAGCCGGACGCCCGCCAGGGCGCGCTGCTCGCGGCCATGGGTCTTGGGCGGCTCGGCGACTGCCTGCGC
>DASWHF010000025.1:0-16695 GCA_036393295.1 Acidiferrobacterales bacterium | reverse complement strand
TTGTGGGGGGGCTGGGCCCCACCCTACCCACGCCGGCTGCGCGCCGCTTGCGCGGACGCGGACCATGAATTGATATCGATCGAGTACCTACAACACCATAATAAGGAGTCGACCATGCGTAACCCCTCCCATGAGCCCGATCGTCGTGTCCTGTATGCCCTGCACCTCGCCGAGTGGGCCGGCCTGCTGATCATCAGCCTCGCGACCCTGGTCGCGATCGGCCAGGAGGTCATGCTGATGGTGGACAACCGCCACGTGCGCCTGGAGGACATCCTGCTGCTGTTCATCTACCTGGAAGTCCTCACCATGGTCGGGCTGTACGTCTCCAGCGGCAAATTGCCGCTGCGTTATCCGATCTACATCGCGATCGTGGCGCTGGCGCGGTATATCATCATCGGCATGGACAAGACCGAGCCGCACGTGATGATTTATCTCGCCGCGGCGATCCTGATCCTGGCGCTGGCGGTGCTGGCGGTGCGCTTCGGGCATGTGCGCTTCCCCTATGACGAGCCCTGAACGCCGCCGGCCGGCGCAAGCGGCGCGGGACGAGCCGAAGGCGAAAGCCGGACGCGACACCGCCGCGGCCGCGGCGCGGCCGCGTGGATTTCCCTTCCACGCGCGCCCGGTCGAGGAGGTATTCGCCGAGATCGGCGCGAGCCCGGAGGGCCTCGGCGAGGCCGAAGTCCGCGCGCGCCTCGAGAAGCACGGCCCCAACCGCCTGACCGAGCAGGTCGCACGCGGTCCGCTGGTGCGCTTCCTGCTGCAGTTCCACAATGTGCTGATCTACGTGCTGCTGGCGGCCGCCGTGATCACGGGCCTGCTGCGCCACTGGGTGGACATGGGCGTGATCCTCGGCGTGGTGGTGATCAACGCGATCGTCGGCTTCATCCAGGAGGGCAAGGCCGAGCGCGCGCTGGCCGCGATCCGCAAGATGTTGTCGCTCAAGGCCACGGTGCTGCGCGACGGCGCGGTGCGCACGGTCGACGCCGAGGGCCTGGTGCCGGGCGACGTGGTGTTCGTGCAGTCGGGCGATCGCGTGCCGGCCGATTTGCGGCTGTTCAAGGTCAAGAACCTGCGCGTCGACGAGGCCTCGCTCACCGGCGAATCGACGCCGGTCGAGAAGGGCACTGCGCCGGTAGCGGAGAGCGCCGTGATCGGCGATCGCATCGGTATGGTCTATTCCGGTACGCTGGTCACCTACGGCCAGGGCCGCGGCGTGGTGATCGCGACCGGCGACGCCACCGAGCTCGGCCAGATCTCCGGCCTGATCGCCGGCGTCCAGCGCATCGAGACGCCGCTGCTGCGCGCCATGCACCGCTTCGGCCTGTGGCTGAGCGCCGCGATCCTGCTGATCGCCGCGATCACCTTTGCCATCGGCACCCTGGGGCACGGCAACGCGCCGGCCGAGATGTTCATGGCGGCGGTGGGTCTCGCGGTGGCCGCGATCCCCGAAGGCCTGCCGGCGATCATGACCATCACGCTCGCCATCGGCGTGCAGCGCATGGCGCGGCGCAACGCCATCGTGCGCGTGCTGCCGGTGGTCGAGGCGCTCGGCAGCGTGACCTGCATCTGCTCCGACAAGACCGGCACGCTGACGCGCAACGAGATGACCGTGCAGGCCATCCTGCTCGGCGACCGTGAGGTCGCGGTCGACGGCATCGGCTACGCGCCGCACGGCGAGCTGCGCGTGAACGGCGCGGAGGTCGACGCGGCCTCCGACTCGTCGCTGCGCGAGCTGCTGCTCGGCGGCCTGCTGTGCAACGACGCGGTGCTGGTCGAGCGCGACGACGCCTGGGGCATCGACGGCGACCCGACCGAAGGCGCGCTGGTGGTCGCGGCGCGCAAGGCCGGTTTCGACCCCAGGCTCGAAGCCGAGCGCCGGCCGCGCACCGACGTCATCCCCTTCGAGTCCGAGAACCGCTTCATGGCGACGCTGCATCACGACCACGCCGGTCACGGCTACATCTACGTCAAGGGCGCGCCCGAACGCTTGCTCGAGATGTGCGCGCGGGAGCGCGACGGCGATTCCGAGCGGCCGCTGCGGCGTGAGCACTGGGAGCGGCGCATCCGCGAGCTCGGCAGCCGCGGCCAGCGCGTCCTGGCGGTCGCCTGCCGGCCCACTGATCCCGAGCACCGCGACCTGCGCTTCGAGGACGTCGCCGACGGCCTGGTCTGGCTCGGCGCCTTCGGCATGGTCGACCCGCCGCGCGAGGAGGCGATCGCCGCGGTCGCCGCCTGCCACGACGCCGGCATCCGCGTGAAGATGATCACCGGCGACCACGCCGAGACCGCGGTGGCGATCGCCGCCAAGCTCGACATCGGCGACGGCCGCCGCGTCATCACCGGCGCCGAGATCGAGGAGCTCGACACCGCCGCGCTCGGCGAGGTGGTGGGGGAGGTCGACGTGTACGCGCGCGTCAGCCCCGAGCACAAGCTGCGCCTGGTGACCGCCTTGCAGGCGCGCGGCGAGGTGGTCGCCATGACCGGCGACGGCGTCAACGACGCGCCGGCCTTGAAGCGCGCCGACGTCGGCGTCGCCATGGGCGTCACCGGCACCGAGGCGGCCAAGGAGGCGTCCGAGATGGTGTTGGCCGACGACAATTTCGCGTCCATCGCCAGCGCCGTCGAGGAAGGCCGCACGATCTACGACAACCTGCGCAAGACCATATTATTCATCCTGCCCACCAGCGGCGGCCAGGCCTTCGTGCTGATCGCCGCCATCGTCCTGGGGCTGACGCTGCCGCTGCTGCCGGTGCAGATACTGTGGGTCAACATGATCACCGCCGTGACCCTGTCGCTGGCGCTGGTCTTCGAGCCGACCGAGCCGGGCACCATGCACCGCCCGCCGCGCGACCCGCGCGCGCCGCTGTTCTCGGGTTACTTTCTGTGGCGGACCCTGTTCGTCTCGGCGATACTCGCGGCCGGCACGGGGGGCGTGTTCCTGTGGGAATCGGGGCGCGGCGCGGAGATCGAGGTGGCGCGCACCGCGGCGGTCAATACGCTGGTGATGTTCGAGGCGTTCTACCTGTTCAACTCGCGTTACCTGCTGGAGCCGGTCTGGCCGCACCGCGCCGCCGCCGGCAACCGCTACACGCTGTACATGGTGGCGCTGGTCATGTCCTTCCAGCTGCTGTTCACCTACCTGCCGGTGATGCAGACGCTGTTCCACAGCGCCGCGCTCGACCTGCGCGCCTGGGCGGTGGCCGCGGCGGTGGCCTCTTCGGTCTACGTGATCATTGAGCTGGAAAAGGCCATCGTCCGCGCGGTCACCGGCAACGGCCGCCGGGTATTGCAGTAAGCCCGATGGGGTCGACGCCGGAGCAGGCGCGCGCCGGCCGGCAAAATAGTACAATCCGACGCCAACGACCGATATTCGACCTGCCCGGAGCCCCATGTCAGACAGCCTGTACAGCTCGGATCTCAAATCCCTGCCGCTGCGCCACCGCGGCAAGGTGCGCGACATCTACGACATCGACGACAGGCATATGCTCATCGTCACCACCGACCGGCTGTCGGCCTTCGACGTGGTGCTGCCGACGCCGATCCCCGACAAGGGCCGGATCCTGACGCGGCTGTCGAACTTCTGGTTCGGGCGCACCCGGCACATCGTCCCGAACCAGCTGAGCGCCATGACGCTGGCGGCGGCCGTGCCGGACGCGCGCGAGCGCGTGCCGCTGGAAGGCCGCAGTGTCGTGGTGCGCAAGCTCAAGGCGCTGCCGGTCGAGGCGATCGTGCGCGGCTATCTCGCGGGTTCCGGCTGGAAGGAGTATCAGCGGACCGGCAAGGTCTGCGGCATCGACCTTCCGGCGGGTCTCCAGCAGGCCGACCGCCTGCCCGAGCCGCTGTTCACGCCCTCGACCAAGGCCGCGGTCGGCGCGCACGACGAGAACATCGACTTCGCCGAAACCGAGCGCCTGCTCGGCAAGGACGTCGCCGCACAAGTGCGCGACATCAGCCTCGCGCTCTACCGGCACGCCGCCGACTACGCGCTGGCGCGCGGCATCATCATCGCCGACACCAAGTTCGAGTTCGGCCTCGACGAGCACGGCCGGGTCACGCTGATCGACGAGGTGCTGACCCCCGACTCCTCGCGCTTCTGGCCGGCCGACCGGTATCGCCCCGGCATCAGCCCGCCGAGCTTCGACAAGCAATACGTGCGCGATTACCTCGAGACCCTCGACTGGAACAAGACCGCCCCCGGCCCCGAGCTGCCCGCCGAAATCGCCGCGCGCACCGCGCAGAAATACCGCGAGGCGCTGGAGCGGCTGACGGGTGAATCGCTCCAATGATCTGACCACCATGCCGGCATTCAGCAGCGTCTTCTACGAGATCACCGCCCTGCTGCTGGTTGCCGCGGCGGTCGGCGCGCTGGCGCTCAAGCTCCGGCAGCCGCTCATCGTCGCGTTCATCGCGGTCGGCATCGCGGTCGGCCCGGCGGGGCTCGGCTGGGTGGCGTCGCGCGACCAGGTCGATCTGCTGGCGGCGCTCGGCATCGCGTTGCTGCTGTTCGTGGTGGGCCTCAAGCTCGACCTGCACCTGATCCGCTCGCTCGGCCCGGTGGCGCTCGCCACCGGTCTCGGCCAGGTGGCGTTTACGTCCATCATCGGTTATCTCATCGCGCTCGCCTTGGGGCTGGACCATATCCCGGCCGTCTACGTCGCGGTCGCGCTGACCTTCTCCAGCACCATCATCATCGTCAAGCTGCTGTCGGACAAGCGCGAGATCGACGCGCTGCACGGCCGCATCGCGGTCGGCTTCCTGATCGTGCAGGACGTGGTGGTGATCGTGGCGATGATCGTGCTGTCGGCCTTCGGCGTCGCCACGGGCGAGGCGGCGAGCCGCCTGTGGGTCGATATCGGCCTGGTGGTGGTCAAGGGCGTCGGCATGCTGGCGGGGCTGGGCCTCGTCATGCGCTACCTGCTGCCGCCGCTGCTGCGCGGGCTGGCGCGCTCGCCGGAGCTGCTGGTGCTGTTCGCGGTCGCCTGGGCGGTGGCGCTGGCCTCGCTCGGCGACTACCTCGGCCTGTCCAAGGAGGTCGGCGCGTTCCTCGCCGGCGTGTCGATCGCCTCGACGCCCTATCGCGAGGCGATCAGCACCCGGCTCGTCACGCTGCGCGATTTCCTGCTGCTGTTCTTCTTCGTCAGCCTCGGCGCGCAGCTCGACCTGCGGCTGCTCGGCGATCAGCTCTGGCCGAGCGTCGTGCTGTCGCTGTTCGTGCTGATCGGCAATCCGCTGATCGTGATGGTGATCATGGGCGCGATGGGTTACCGCAAGCGCACCGGCTTTCTCGCCGGGCTCACGGTCGCGCAGATCAGCGAGTTCTCGCTGGTGTTCGCGGCGCTCGGCCTGAGCCTCGGGCATATCGACCCCGACACCCTCGGCCTCATCACCCTGGTCGGCCTGGTTACGATCGGCCTGTCGACCTACCTGATTCTGTACTCGCATCCGATCTACGACTGGATCGCGCCCTGGCTCGGGGTGTTCGAGCGGCATGTCCCGCATCGCGAGCAGGCCTTCGAGAATGCCGCACGGCCGGATACGCCGGTCGATGTGATCCTGTTCGGCCTCGGCCGCTTCGGCGACGGCATCGCGCGCGCCCTGCGCAGCCAGGGCGTCAGCGTGCTCGGCGTGGATTTCGATCCGCAGGCGAGCGCCGCCTGGCGGCGCGAGGGCCTGGCGGCCGTCTACGGCGACGCCGAGGACCCGGAGTTCACCGCCACGCTGCCGCTCGCTCGGGCGCGGTGGGTGGTGTGCGCCATCCCGCAGCGCGAGGCCAATCTCGCCTTGCAGCATGCGCTGCGCGCGCATGCCTACGGCGGCAAGGTGGCGCTCACCGCGCACAGCGCCGACGATGCGCGGCTGTTCGAGGCGGCCGGCGCGGACCTGGTGTTGCGGCCGTTCGCCGCCGCCGCCGAGCGCACTGCGGACACACTGCTGGCTTCGCTGCGGCCGGCGGCACAGCGCGACGGCTGACGGCGCGGTGGAAGCGCCGGGCGCGTTACGACGGTGGTTGCTGGCGAGCGGCGTGGACGCTCGGGCGTGTTGACGCGCGCCGGCTGGATGGTTAGATTGGCTCGAAAAACGGGGGCTGACATTCCAGGTCCGTTCAGCCCCGAACGGCCCACCCACGGCGGCGCGCGCCGCGCCCGAAGAGGTTAGCTTGCAAGACAAGGCCTTTGCCAACCTGTCGCCGCGCGGCCGGTTGTGGTGGTACAGCATCACGGTTTTCCTGAGCTCGGCGTTTCTGCTGGTGCTGGAGATCGTCGCCGGCCGGCTGATCGCCCCCTATGCCGGCGTCTCGCTCTATACCTGGACCGCCATCATCGGCGTGATCCTGGCCGGGCTGTCGCTCGGCAACTGGCTCGGCGGGGTGTGGGCGGACCGCGGCGCCGGGGATCGCGCGGTCGGCATCACGCTCGCGGTCGGGGGCTTGAGCTGCATCGCCATCCTGCTGCTGCTGATGCTCATCGCCCCGTTCATCCAGGCGAGCCAGATGAACCTGCTGAGCGCGAGCTTCCTGTACGTGCTCGCGCTGTTCTTCATACCCGCAATCCTGATCGGCGTCATCACGCCGCTGCTGACGACGCTGGCGCTGCGGCTCGATTCGCGCTCCGGCCACGTGGTCGGCCGCATGCACGCGCTGGCGGCGCTGGGCAGCATCGTCGGCACCTTCATCACCGGTTACGTGCTGGTGCAGACCTTCGGCACCAAGAATATCATCGTCGGCACCGCGATCGCGATGTTCCTCCTGGCCCTGCCGTTCCTGCGCGGCGCCGTCAAGGTGATCCCGGTGGTGCTGGTGGCGTCGCTGGCGCTCGCGGCCGCGACCCACGCCAAGCAGGGCTTCGTCAATCCCTGCGATCGCGAGAGCAATTACTTCTGCATCCGCGTCGTCGATTACTCGGACGCCGCGCCGTTCGGCGAGGCGCGCGCGCTGATCCTGGATCACCTGATCCACGGCGTGAACCACGCGGACGTCCCGGCCATGCTGATCTCGCCCTATGTGCACCTGATGGCGGAGCTCGCGTTGCGCAGCAACCCTGCGGCGGACCGCCCGCGACGCTACTTCTTCGCCGGCGGCGGCGCCTACACCCTGCCGCGCGGGCTGTTGACGCTCGATCCCGCGGCCGAGCTCCTGGTCGCCGAGCTCGACCCGCTGGTCACGGAAACGGCCGTCAAGCGGCTCTATCTCGACCCGCAGCGCATGGAGATCGTTCACGCCGATGCCCGGGTCGCGTTGGGGCGGCTGCCGCCGGGCCGGTTCGACGTCGTCGTCGCCGATGCGTTTCACGACATCTCCCTGCCGTATCACCTGGCCACGCGCGAATTCGCGCAACTGGTCAAGTCGCGCCTGGCCGAGGGCGGCCTTTACGTGCTGAACGTGCTCGACGTCTTCCCCAACCCGGAGCTCGTCAAGAGCATGTCCAAGACGCTGGCGACCGAGTTTCGTCACGTCTCCGTGTGGCTCGATACGCTTCCGGACCAGCCGGTGCGCCAGACCTTCGTGATCGCGGCGAGCGACGTCGGGAATTTTCCGGACCAGATCGACGCGCGCCACGGGATGCAGCGCTCGTGGTATCGCATCGATGCGCCGCTGGCGGCCACCGGGACCCCCATGGCGGCCTTGCCGATCCTGACGGACGACTACGTGCCGGTGGAGCGCCTGGTGTCGGCCTTGTTGTACGGCAGGTACGGCCTGTGATCCGGCGTCCGGCGCCGCGCGACGCCGGACAGGAGGGCGCATGACCAACCCGATCAGGCGAATACTGGCGGCGAGCGATCTGTCGGAGCGGGCCGATCACGCGCTGGCGCGTGCGGCGCGGCTGGCCGGCGAGCACGGGGCGGCGCTGACCGCGCTCAGCGTGGTCGAGCCGCAGGCGCCGGGCGGCGCGGAGGACTGGCTGTGGCCGCAGGGGGCGCTGCCCGCCGATCTCGAGGCGCAGGTCCTGGCGGAGACGCGGGCGCAGCTCGCGGCGCGGCCCGGCGCGCTCGGGGCCCGGGTCGTGGTGCGTGCCGGCAAGCCGTTCGTCGAGATCATCCAGGAGGCGCGCGCCGACGGCGCGGAATTGATCGCGCTCGGCGCCCACGGCGGCCACTATCTGCAGGACCTGCTGCTCGGCACCACCGCCGAGCGTGTGGTGCGCAAGAGCGACCGCCCGGTGCTGGTCGTCAAGCGCGAGCCGCACTCCGGCTACGCCCGGGTGCTGGTGCCCCTGGACTTCTCCGAGCCCGCGCGCGAGGCGCTGGCGCTGGCGGCGCGCGCCGCGCCGCAGGCGCGCTTCACCCTGCTGCATGCCTACGACATCTGGTACGAGGGCCGCCTGCGCACCGGCGGCATGACCGACGAGGCGATCGCGCAGCTGCACCGCGACTATGCGCAGCAGGCGCGCGGCCGGATGCGGACGCTGGCACGCGATGCCGGACTGGACGTCGACGATGCCGACTGCCTGGTCCGGCACGGTTATCCGCCGACGGTCATCGTGCAGGCGCTGCGCGAGCGCGATGCCGACCTGGCCGTGCTCGGCAGCCACGGCCGGTCGGGCCTGCGTTACGTGCTGCTCGGCAGCGTCGCCGAGCATGTGCTGCGCGAATCGCCGTGCGACGTGCTGGTCGTGCACCCGAAGATCGCCGGGTTCGAGCTGCCGTAACCGGCCGGCGGGCCGGGTGCCCGTCGCGGCTTGTGCTATGGTTCAAGGGCCGCGACGTTTCTGTCCCACCGTACCTATACAGGAGCGCACCGGTCGGATATTCGTCCCAGTATCGGTGTCACGCGTGATCCCCGGGAAATCGCTCAATAATTTTGTGTTCCGACAGCAATTTATTGATCGGGATCAATCTATGGAATATTAGAGTCGTCTTATCATGCCCGCGTAGAGAGCCGGTACGGCGTCCGGCGGTCGAGACAGGCGTTCATCGAGGAGGAGTCCAGTCATGTGGAAAGTCATCGGCGGTTTCGTGGGTGGCATCGTGCTGACCGGCGTGGTCGGCTGGTTGATGATGCCCAGCATGATGTTCACCGAGCGCGAGAGCCCGTTCGACATGGAGGAGACGGTCGCCCGCATCCAGCAGAACGTGCAGGAGACCGGCAACGGCTGGGAACTGTCGGGTCTGCGCAACCCGGCGCGCGCCATCCAGCGTGACGGCGGCAACGTGCTGCCGGTGATGATGGTCGAGGCGTGCAGCACCAAGTACTCCAAGCCGATCCTGAACGACGACTCGGTGCGCTTCCTGTCGATCCTGATGCCCTGCAAGATCACGGTTTACAAGAAGAACAACGGCAAGGTCTATATCGGCACCATGAACGCCGGGCTGATGGGCAAGATGTTCGGCCCCTTGGTCGGCGAGGTGATGGGCGAGGTCGCCAAGGACCAGGTGAACTTCGTGAAGTTCGACCCGAGCAAGCCGGCGCCGAAGATGATCGAGGGTGTGCCCGGCGGCGACGGCAAGGGTGGGGCCGCCGGCGGCGGCCGCGGTTGCTGACGATGCAGCCAGTGTGCGCAAGAACAACAAGGTCGCACAACCACGATCCCAGAAGGAGGCAACGTGCTTAACTGTCGAACCCTGTCCAGCCTGATGCTGGCGTTCGGAGCGACCCTGGCGGTGACCGCCGCCTGGGCCACCAGCCCCCCGGCGTCGCAGGCGCCCGCCGCGAAACCGGCGGAGGAGGCGAAGCGCAGCACCTCGACCGCCGACCATTCCAAGTTCAAGGAGCTGCAGCGCAGTTTCACAAGCGGACCGGAGGTCACCCGGGCCTGCCTGACCTGCCACACCGAGGCCGCCAAGCAGGTCCACCGGACCAAGCACTGGACCTGGGAGTTCCTCAATCCCGAAAGCGGCCAGCGGCTGGGCAAGAAGAACATCATCAACAATTTCTGCACCGCGATCCCGTCGAACTACGCGTTCTGCACCGCCTGCCACGTCGGCTACGGCTGGAAGGACCAGAACTTCGACTTCAAGTCCCAGGCCAACGTCGACTGCCTGGTCTGCCACGACACCACCGACAAATACCGCAAGCTGCCGGGGTGGGCCGGGCATCCGCCGTACCGCGATACGGAGTTCCCGCCGCATTCCGGCAAGATCGTCAAGGCCGTCGATCTCAAGACGATCGCGCAGAACGTCGGCAAGACCAGCCGCGAGACCTGCGGCAGCTGCCACTTCTACGGTGGCGGCGGCGACGGCGTGAAGCACGGCGATATGGACAGCTCGCTCGCCAACCCCGGCAAGTATCTCGACGTGCACATGTCGCCGGAGACGCATAACTTCACCTGCGGCACCTGCCATGTGACTTCGAGCCACGACGTGCCCGGCAGCCGCTACACGCCGACCGCCGTGACCCGGGCGGTGCCGATGCGCGGCAAGGAGAGCGACGCGAACCCGGCGACCTGCGAGGCCTGTCACACCGACCGGCCGCACTCGCTCAAGGGCGCCGAGGTCAAGGAGCACGCCGCCAAGCTCGACGACCACACCGTCAAGCTCGCCTGCCAGACCTGTCACATCCCGCAGTTCGCGCGCGGCCACGTCCCCACCAAGCTGCTGTGGGACTGGTCGACCGCCGGCAAGCTCGACAAGGATGGCAAGCCCTTCGTCGTGCTCGGCAGCAACAAGCGCCCGCTCTACGACAGCAAGAAGGGCGATGCGCGCTACGACACGCATGTCATTCCGGAGTACATCTGGTTCAACGGCATGGTCAACTACA
This sequence comes from Acidiferrobacterales bacterium, assembly GCA_036393295.1. Taxonomy (GTDB): domain Bacteria; phylum Pseudomonadota; class Gammaproteobacteria; order Acidiferrobacterales; family UBA6901; genus DASWHF01. Next base: position 5,999 of record DASWHF010000025.1, on the reverse strand, counting down.
CGCTACGCGGCGAGAAGCTCGATCCCGACAAGGTCGTGAAGATCAACAGCTTCGAAGGCAGCCCGACCGACGGGAAGTCCAAGATCTGGCCGGTCAAGGTGTTCCACGGCAAGCAGCCCTACGACAAGCAGTCGCTGTCGCTGCTGATCCCGCACACCTTCGGCACGGACGAGTATGCCTTCTGGAAGCACTTCGACTGGCCGAAGGCGCTGGAGGCCGGCATGAAGGCGGTCGATGAGAACTTCAGCGGCGAGTACGGCTTCGTGGCCACCGAGATGACCTGGCCGATCACCCACATGGTGGCGCCGAAGGACGACGCCCTGCGCTGCACCCAGTGCCACAGCAAGTTCGGCCGCCTGCAGGCGGTCCAGGGCATCTACATGCCGGGGCGCGACGGCAACCGCGTGCTCAGCTTCCTCGGCGGGTGGGCGGCGCTGCTGGCGCTGATCGGTGTCCTCGTACACGGTGCCCTGCGCATCTGGTCCAACCGCAAAGGAGGCTAAGGCCATGGCCGTCGAGAAAATCTACATCTTCAAGCGCTTCGAGCGGTTCTGGCATTGGGCGCAGGCCGGGCTCATCATGTTCCTGCTGCTGACCGGCTTCGAGATCCACGGCAGCTACAAGCTGTTCGGCTTCGCGGACGCGGTGGCCATGCACACCGTCGCGGCCTGGTCGCTGATCACGCTGTGGGTGTTCGCGGTCTTCTGGCACTTCACCACCGGCGAGTGGAAGCAGTACATCCCGACCCTCGACAAGGTCGATGCCATGTTCAAGTACTATCTCACCGGCATCTTCACCCATGCGCAGCACCCGTTCCGCCAGACCACGCTCACCAAGCACAACCCGCTGCAGCGGCTCGCCTACCTGTTCTTCTGGCTGGCGATCTCGCCGATCATCTGGTTCTCCGGCTGGTTCTACCTGTTCTACGGGCAGTGGGCGGAGTGGGGCGTGGACAAGTGGCTGTCGCTCGAGTGGGTGGCGTTCTTCCACACCCTCGGGGCCTTCATGATCCTCATCTTCTTCATCGCCCACGTCTACCTGGCGACCGCCGGCCACACGCCGCTGGCGCACATCAAGGCGATGATCACCGGGTGGGAGGAGGTCGAGTAGCGCCGATTCGAAACAGCGGTATCGCGACGGGCGGCTGGGCCGCCCGTTTTTTTTGACTCGCCACCGTCGCTGTGCCGGGCCGGGCTCGGCGGTGCCGGCGATACCCGAGCAAATCGCTCAATCTCGACTCATACCGAGAAAAACCGTTTCGTTGCGCCCGGTCATTAATTAGCTTTCAATTCTATGCTAATTAAATAGATGAAATACCGCGAATAACAGGCTTCGCGGCGCTGCACCGGACTGGCTCGCAGCACACGGTGACGTACCACCCTGAAGGATTTAGGCGAGCCGCCGGGCTGAATCACTCACCGGGGGAACGTCGATGAGCATCAAACTCTCGTTATTCACCATTGCCGCCATGCTCGGCGTGGCGTCCGTTTACGCGCAGGCCGACGACGGCGATTGGAAGCGCGGCCGCGTCTACTTCCGCCAGGTCTGCACCAGCTGCCACCTGTCTACGGCCGGCAAGACTATCTCGCCGGCGGAGAGGCTCAAGGCCGTCTGGGCCGCCTATTTGCAGGCCGACAAGCACGACGTGAACGGCAAGAGCAACCACTCCGTGAAGTACTACGTCAGCCGCGACTATCGCCAGAGCATCGCGGCCAGCAACAAGGCGGCCGAGAAGTTCCTGGATGTGCCGGACACCGACTTGCAGGCCGACCTCAAGGCGTTCGTTCTGTACGGAGCGAAGGACTCTGATAATCCGTCCCGTTGCCAGTAGCGGTGAACCGCCGGGATGGACGTATGCCAATACTCGGCTCCCGGGATAGTGAACCCGGAGGGAGGTTCGCATGAACAATAGCGTGGGCGCGCGGAGCGGAGCGGACTTGCTGACCCCGTCGCGATGGCTGGCCGGGTTGCGCGCCGACTATGAACTGCTGTTCGTGGACAGCTGGTCGCCCTATGTCGGGGCCGTGCTGATGGTGTTGATCATCGCGGTGCTGATGGTCAGCGGTCTGTTCTGGGGCATTTACGGCGGGCTCAAGTTGTGGGGGGACTGGCTCAATTGGGCGATCGGCCTCGGTCCCGTGCTCAATATCAAGGCCGCGCCGGAGAACGTGCTGCTGCACCGCATGTCGCTCATGAACATGACGCTGGTGCTCGGCGCCTTCGCAGCGGCGCTGATGTCACGCCAGTTTGCGCTGAATCGCGCGCCCAAGCTCGAGTACCTGTGGGGCGCGTTCGGTGGGACGCTCATGGGCGTCGGCGCAACGCTGGCCGGCGGCTGCACCACCGGCGGGTTCTTCACCCCGGTCATGCACTCCTCGCCGGCCGGCTGGGCGATGTGGGCCGGGCTGCTGTTCGGCGCGCTGGTCGGGTTGAAGCTGCTACTGTGGACCATCGAGCACATACAATGGGGAAGCAAGGCCCCGACTCCCTCGCAGCCACCGCTGCGCGCCTATCATCCGCTGTTCGGACTGGCGCTCATCATCGCACTCGGCGTGTGGGTCGCTCTCTGGGCGAATAGCGCGGACGAAAAGATCGCGGCCCGCGCCATCGTGGTGTTGTGCGGTTTCGCGATGGGTTTCGTGCTGCACCGCTCCCGCATCTGCTTTGCGCGCGCGTTCCGCGAGCCTTTCATGACTGCCGAGGGCGACATGACCAAGGCCATCATCCTCGCGCTCGCGCTTGCCATTCCCCTGGCCTCGCTGCTGTTCCAGCACAAGCTCATCGATCCGTATCTGGGCATCCCCGCGACCTTCTGGCTCGGTTCGCTGCTCGGCGGCGTGATCTTCGGGATCGGCATGATCTTCGCCGGCGGCTGCGCCTCGGGTGCGTTGTGGCGTGTCGGCGAAGGCCACTTGAAGTTGTGGGTGGCGGTGCTGTTCTTCGCCTGGTCCGGTTCGACGTTTTCCGGAGTCCTCAGGTACTGGCAGGTTATGAGCCCCGAGATGAATCTCGATCTGGTGGAGGTGACCAAAGTCGGCACGCAGGCCTATCTGCCGCAGATGCTCGGTGGCTGGTCGTACGCCTACCTGGCCGGCTTCGGTGTCCTGTTCGCCTGGTATCTGTGGGTGCGCTATAACGAGTCGACGGAGAAGTTCACGATCGTGTAGCGCTGCGCGAGGCTTCGGCGCCTCGGGATACGGACCCCGTTCCCCCCGGAACAGGCGCGATGCACCGCAACACTAAGAGCACCTAACAAAATGAGAAACAGGTGTAGGGTGCGTCCCACGCACCGCTTAATATTTCGGTGCGCAGGGCGCACCCTACGGTTCGGCGTTGAATGCGAGATCATTTTGTTAGGCACTCTAAGGAGGGCTTATGGCTAAGCCGCACGCAACCGGCCCCGGCTTCGCAGAGGTATGCACGTGGCTGGCGGTAGTGAGCTTGCTGGTCAGCGGCGCGGCGCACTCCGCCGCCACCTCCACCACGGCCGATCACGCCAAGTTCAAAGAGTTACAGCGATCGTTTGCCTCTGGCCCCGAGGTGACCAAGGCCTGCCTCACCTGCCACACCGAGGCCGCCAAGCAGGTCCACCGGACCAAGCACTGGACCTGGGATTATCTCAATCCCGGGACCCAGCAGCGGCTCGGCAAGAAGAACATGGTCAACAACTTCTGCGTCGCGGCCGTGCCGAACCTGCCTCATTGCGCCAGCTGCCACATCGGCTACGGCTTTAAGGACGCGAGTTTCGATTTCAAGTCCGAGGAGAACGTGGACTGCCTGGTGTGCCACGACACCACCGGCAGCTACAGCAAGCCGGCCGGGCTGGCCGGCCACCCGGTCTACCAGCGCATGGAGCTGCCGCCCGGCTCCGGCAAGTTCGTGAATCCGGTCGATCTCACCCGCGTCGCGCAGAAGGTCGGCAAGACCAGCCGCGACACCTGCGGCGCCTGCCATTTCTTCGGCGGCGCCGGTGACGCGGTCAAGCACGGCGACCTGGACAGCTCACTGACCGCTCCCGATCGTGAGCTCGACGTGCACATGGACGCAACCGGCCTGGACTTCACCTGTGGCACCTGCCACGTCACCTCGGCGCACGACATCCCGGGCAGCCGGTTCGCGCCGACCGCCAAGGACACGCGCGGCGCGCGCATGCGCGGCAAGGCGGAGGCCGGCAACCCGACCACCTGTGTTGCCTGCCACGGCAACCGGCCGCATCCGCAGACCTTCGACCGGATCAATAACCACGCCAACAAGCTCGCCTGCCAGACCTGTCACATCCCGCAGTTCGCGCGCGGCGGCCTGGCCACCAAGATGTCGTGGGACTGGTCGACGGCCGGCAAGCTGGACGAGAAGGGCAAGCCGATCATTAAGAAGGATGAAAAGGGCCATGTCATCTACGACAGCAAGAAGGGCGACTTCGTGCTGGCGAGCGATGTCGTGCCGGAGTACCAGTGGTTCAACGGCAAGGTCCGGTTCACGCTGATCACCGACAAGATCGACCCGACGAAGGTCGTCGGGATCAACCATTTCGACGGCAGCCCCACCGACGGCCGGTCGCTGATCTGGCCGGTGAAGGTATTCCGCGGCAAACAGCCGTACGACGCGGTCAACATGACGCTGGTCACCCCGCATACCGCCGGCAACGACGACACGGCCTACTGGAAGAATTTCGTCTGGGACAAGGCCATCGCCAGCGGCATGGCGACGGTCGGTGCGCCGTTCTCGGGCAAGGTCGGCTTCGTCGCGACCGAGATGCGCTGGCCCATCACGCATATGGTGGCGCCGAAAGACAAGGCGATTACCTGTATCGAGTGCCACAGCAAGTTCGGCCGCCTGCAGGCGGTGAGCGGCATCTACATGCCGGGGCGCGATGGCAACCGGGTGCTCGACTATCTCGGCTGGTCGGCGGCGCTGCTGGCGCTGATCGGCATCATCGTCCACGGTGCCCTGCGCATCTGGTCCAACCGCGGAGGAGGCTGAGGCCATGGCCGAGGAGGTCGAGTAACGCGCTCGTCACCCGGGGAGCGGAACGGGCGGCGCGGCCGCCCGTTCTTTTTCCTTACTTGGAATGAGCCACCAGGTTGCGCAGAAAGGCATCGTACTCCGACCAGTCGTCGGGCGAGCCGTGGATCGAGAACACCACGATGCCGTGGCGATCGAGCACGTAGGTGGCGGGGAAGACCGGCGCCAGCGCGCGGTCGACCAGCGTGGCGCCGTCGCGGAGGCGCAACCGGTCGTCCTGCGGTCCGCGCGATCCCGAGTCGTACAGCGGCAGGCGGAGGTCGTGGCGCTCGAGCCAGCCGCGCGCGTCGGCATACGGCTCGCGCACCTGGGCAAACACGAATGCCAGCCCCGGCGTGTTCGCGAAGCGGCGCGTCAGCTTCTCCAGTTGCGGCAGCTCGTGCACGCATGGCGGGCACCAGCTCCCCCACAGGTGCAGCACCACCGCCTTGCCGCGCAGGTCGGACAGCGCCAGCGGTTTCGCGTCCGGCCCGGTGAGCCGCAGGTCGGGAAAGCGCTCGCCGCGCCGCTGCCCGCTCGGCGCCTCGGCCGCCTGTGCGGCGCTCGCGTAGGGTCGCCACAGCGTCGGCCAGCGCTGCCGGTCGAGCACCACGCGGTCGTCGATCGCATACACCACGCAGCGTTGCGCGCTGTGCTCCTGGCAGGCCGCGACCGCGGCCGCCGCCGCTTGCTCACCGCTGTCGAGCCCCGACCGCCAGGCCCAGGCGCCGCCCGGCGCGATGGCGAAGGCGCGGTGCGTCTCGGCCGCCAGAAACTCGGCGTAGCCGGCGCGCCCGCGCTCGTTGACATGCGGTATCCGGTCGGCGCCGTCCGCGCCGGCAGGCGTCGCGGGTAGCGACAACGCGGCGGCCAGCAGCAGGGTGCGCACGATGGCGTGATTTCGGGTCATCAGGGATTTCGCCGGATTGAGCGTCGCAAGGAAAGTCATCACATCGGAAAATAGCATCTTTAACAAGCGAACTGTAGGCGGGGCTTCC
>DASWHF010000024.1:0-49810 GCA_036393295.1 Acidiferrobacterales bacterium | reverse complement strand
TGCTCCCCGTGTCCCCCGTGGCTAAAGTCTTTGTCTTCGAACGTATTCGGATCACGAAACCATGAAACGCGTAGCAGTAGCGGTGGTTCTTTTGGCGCTGGCCGCGGCGGCGCAGGCGCTGGCAGTCGACAGCCTGGATCGCTTCTTCAACAAGGTCAACACCGTCAGCGCCAGGTTCGACCAGGTGGTGCTGGACGAGGCGATGAACCCGATCCAGTCCTCGTCGGGGTCGCTGTGGATCGAGCGGCCGGGAAAATTCCGCTGGGTCTATGACCTGCCGTTCGAGCAGCATATCGTCGGCGACGGCAAGCAGGTCTGGGTCTACGACGTCGAGCTCCGGCAGGTGTCGGTGCGGCGCATGGTCGGCGCGCTCGGCAACACGCCGGCGCTGCTGCTGGCCGGAAAGGGCCGGCTGGCGGACAACTTCACGCTCAAGGATCTGGGCCGGCAGGGCCGGCTCGAATGGGTGCAGATGATCCCGAAGACGAACGACGGCGGTTTCGACGATATCCGCATCGGCTTCGAGCAGGGAAAGATCCGCACGCTCGAGATGGTCGACGGCTTCGGCAACACCACGCGCGTCACCCTGCGCGAGCTCCGCGAAAACCGGAAGATCGAGGCCCAGCGCTTTCAATTCACGCCGCCCGCCGGCGTGGACGTGATCCGCGAATGAGCCTGCCGCGGCGCCAGGCGTCGCTGCTGCCGGACGCCGATCCGGCCGCGCCGCTGGCCGACCGCTTGCGGCCCCGGGCGCTGGACGATTTCGCCGGTCAGCGCCACCTGCTCGGGCCCGGCAAGCCGCTCTCGCGCGCGATCCAGGACCGCAGCGTGCATTCGATGATCTTCTGGGGCCCACCCGGCACCGGCAAGACCACGCTGGCGCGGCTCATCGCCCGGGCGAGCGACGCCGAGTTCATCGCGCTGTCGGCGGTGTTCGCCGGGGTCAAGGACATCCGCGCCGCGGTCGAGGCGGCGCGCGCGCACCGCGCCGCCGGCCGGTCGACGGTGCTGTTCGTCGACGAGGTGCACCGCTTCAACAAGGCCCAGCAGGACGGCTTTCTGCCCTATGTCGAGGACGGCACGCTGACCTTCATCGGCGCCACCACCGAGAACCCCTCGTTCGAGCTCAACAAGGCCTTGCTGTCGCGCGCGCGGGTCTACGTGCTCAAGGCGCTGACCGTCGAGGACCTGCGCGCGGTGCTCGACCGCGCGCTGGCCGACAATCACGCCGGACTCGGCGACCGCAAGCTCGAATTTCCCGCAGCGCTGCGCGACCTGATCGCGCGCGCGGCCGACGGCGACGCGCGCCGCGCGCTCAACCTGCTGGAGATCGCCGCCGACCTCGCCGAGGAGCGCGACGGCATCGCGGTCGTGACCGAGGCCATCGTGCAGGAGCTGGTCAGCGGCGGCCTGCGCCGCTTCGACAAGCAGGGCGAGGCGTTCTACGACCAGATCTCGGCGCTGCACAAATCGGTGCGCGGCTCGTCGCCGGACGCGGCGCTCTACTGGTACGCGCGCATGCTCGACGGCGGCTGCGATCCGCTGTATATCGCGCGCCGCGTGGTGCGCATGGCGAGCGAGGACATCGGCAACGCCGACCCGCGCGCGCTGCGCCTCGCGCTCGACGCCTGGGACGTGCAGGAGCGTCTCGGCAGCCCCGAGGGCGAGCTGGCGATCGCCCAGGCGATCGTCTACCTGGCCTGCGCGCCGAAGAGCAACGCCGTGTACACCGCGCTCGGCGCGGCCCAGGCCGAGGTGCGCGCAACCGGCTCGCTCGAGGTGCCGCTGCACCTGCGCAACGCGCCGACCGAATTGATGAAGGAGCTCGGCTACGGCAAGCGCTACCGCTACGCCCACGACGAGCCGGACGGCTATGCCGCGGGCGAGCAATATTTTCCGGGGGAGCTCGGCGAGCGGGAGTATTATCGGCCGGTCGAGCGGGGATGGGAACGCAAGATAGGGGAGTGGCTTGCTTATTTGCGGGGATTCGATAAAGACAGTGGCAAGTAGCAAGGGAATAAATTCCTGAGGCGAATCGTTCTTCCTTGCTACTTGCTACTTGCTACTTGCTACTTGCTACTTGCTACTTGTAACTACGTGAGCCGAATTCGATGAGTCAACTGCTTGCCATCGCCGTCGGAGGTGCCGTGGGCAGCGTGCTGCGCTTCCTGATGTCCGGCTGGGTGCACAGCTGGGCCGGGCGCGGTTTTCCTTACGGCACGCTCACGGTGAACGTGATCGGTTCACTGCTGGTCGGTTTCCTGTTCGTGGTGTTGCTGGAACGGCTGACGGACGACAGCCTGTGGCGTGCCGGGTTGCTGATCGGACTGCTCGGCGGTTTCACGACCTTTTCTACGTTCTCTTTGGAGACCGTCAACCTGATCGAGGCCGGCGAGCTCGGCAAGGCGCTGGTCAGCGTGCTGGTCAGCGTGCTGGTATGCGTGACCGCGGCCTGGATCGGCATGCGTTTGGGGAGGCAGCTATGAGACACACGGACATCACCATGGTGCGCATTTATCTCACCGAGACCGAGAAGACCCTGACGCCGCTGCTCGCGCGCCTGCACGACGACGAGAAGGTGCGCGGCGTCACCGTGTTTCGCGGCATTTCCGGCTTCGGGCGCTCCGGCAAGCTGCATTCCTCCAGCCTGCTGGACCTGTCCATGGACCTGCCGGTGGTCGTGGAGTTCTTCGACACGCCCGGCACCGTGGCGCGGATCCTCATGCATCTCAAGGACATCCTGCCGGCCGGTCACGTGGTCTCCTGGCCGGCGCGCGTGAACGAAACCTGAGCGACGAACATGCTAGACCCGAAAATGCTGCGCACCGACCTCGACCGGACCGCGACACAGCTCGCGCGGCGCGGCTACCGGCTCGATACCGCCGTGCTGGCCGATCTCGAGGAGCGCCGCAAGCAGGTGCAGGTGATCACCCAGCAGTTCCAGAGCGAGCGCAACGCCAAGTCCAAGGCGATCGGCCAGGCCAAGGCCCGGGGTGAGGACGCGGGCGCGCTGATGGAGGAGGTGAACCGCATCGGTGCCGCGCTCAAGCAGGCCGAGAACGAGCTTCAGGAGATCCAGGATCGCCTCCGCGACATCGCACTCGGCATACCGAATATGCCGCACACTTCGGTGCCGGACGGCAAGGACGAGCGCGCCAACATCGAGGAGCGGCGCTGGGGCCGGCCGCGCGACGGCGATTTCCCGATCAGGGACCATGTCGATCTCGGTGCGGCGCTCGGGCAGCTCGACTTCGAGGCCGCCGCCAGGCTTACCGGCGCGCGCTTCGTGGTGATGTCCGGCGCCCTGGCGCGCCTGCATCGCGCGCTGATCCAGTTCATGCTCGATCTGCACACCCGCGAGCACGGCTATACCGAGGTCTACGTGCCCTATATGGTGAACGCCGACAGCCTGCTCGGCACCGGCCAGCTGCCGAAGTTCGAGGCCGATCTGTTCGCGCTCAAGGGCGAGCAGCGCTATTACCTGATCCCGACCGCCGAGGTGCCGGTGACCAACCTGGCGCGCGACAGCATCCTCGACGACGCGACGCTGCCGCGCAAGTACGTCTGCCACACGCCGTGCTTCCGCAGCGAGGCCGGCTCCTACGGCAAGGACACGCGCGGCATGATCCGCCAGCACCAGTTCGAGAAGGTCGAGCTGGTGCACATGGTGCGGCCGGCGGATTCCTATCGGGCGCTGGAGGAGCTGACCGCGCATGCCGAGACGGTACTGCAGAGGCTCGAGCTGCCCTACCGCGTGATCACGCTGTGCACCGGCGACCTGGGCTTCGCCGCCGCCAAGACCTACGACCTGGAGGTCTGGCTGCCGGGCCAGCAGGCCTACCGCGAGATCTCCTCGTGCAGCAACTTCGAGGACTTCCAGGCGCGCCGCATGCAGGCGCGCTGGCGCAACCCGGCAACCGGCAAGCCCGAGCTGCTCCACACCTTGAACGGATCGGCATTGGCCGTGGGACGGACGCTGGTCGCGGTCATGGAGAATTATCAGGAGGCCGACGGCAGCATCCGCGTGCCCGCGGCCTTGCAGTTCTACCTCGGCGGCCTGGACGTGATTCGACCTTAGAAAGTTTGTTTAACATATTGTAATAACGAATAAAAGAACCGCGGCTTTTGTGGGGGTTGTCAACCGCGGGCAAATGCCCGTAAATAGCGCTCGGGCGCCGCGAAGCTGGAACAGAAATTCATAAGGACGGCGGACTCAGTCCCGCAGCGCCGCTGCATTGCCGAACTTCCAAGGAGCAGGGTGCGCGCCGAACCGGCGCGCGGTGACGGGGGCGTGCGCCGCCGTCCGCGGTCGGGCGGGCGGGACGAGGAGAGGAGCGGTCGGGCGCCGTATACGATAACAAGTTAGCCGCGGACTGGGGTTCATGCCGTTTGCCAAGCAGCAGCTGATCGTGACCCTGCGCACGGCGGTCGTCGCCGCCTACCTCGGGTACGCGCCGTATTATTTGTACTGGCGCCTCGGCACCTTCAATCCGGAAGCGTTGATCTTTTCCTGGGCGATCTGGGGCGCCGAGCTGTTCGGCTATTTCACCGCGCTGTTGCACGTGTTCATGGTCGCGCGCCTGACCGCGCCGGCGCCGCCGCCGGCGCCGGAGGGTCTCAAGGTCGACGTGTTCGTCACGACTTACAACGAGGGCGTCGAGCTGCTGCGCCACACGCTATTCGCCGCCGTCAACATCGATTATCCGCATGCGACCTGGCTGCTGGACGACGGCAACAACCCGGCGATGGCGGCGCTGGCCGCGGAGCTCGGTTGCCGTTATCTGGCGCGCGCCGACAACCGCGACGCCAAGGCCGGCAACCTCAACAACGCCCTCGAGCACAGCAACGCCGACTTCATCGCGGTGTTCGACGCCGATCACGTGCCGAGCCGCAACTTTCTCACGCGCACGCTCGGCTTCTTCCGCGACGAACGCGTCGCCTTCGTCCAGACGCCGCAGGACTACTACAATCTCGATTCCTACCAGCACCGTCGCCACCGCACGCTGAGCTATATCTGGACCGAGCAGTCGCTGTTCTTCCGCGTGATCCAGCGCGGCAAGGACCGCTGGAACGCGGCGTTCTTCTGCGGCAGTTGCGCCGTGCTGCGGACCCGCGCGCTGCGCGAGATCGGCGGCTTCGCCACCGGCAGCGTCACCGAGGACCTGCACACTTCGCTCCGCCTGCACAAGCGCGGCTGGAAATCGGTCTATCTGAACGAAAGCCTCGCCTACGGGCTGGCGCCGGGCTCGGTCAACGCCTACCTATCGCAGCGGCGACGCTGGGGGCAGGGCGCGGTGCAGGTGTGGCGAAAAGAGGGCATCGTGTTCGCGCGCGGCCTCACGGCCGCGCAGCGCTTGAATTATCTCGCCTCGGTGCTGGCCTATTTCGACGGCTGGCCGAAAGCGATCTTCTACCTCGCGCCGATCGTCGTGCTGACCACCGGGGTCATGCCTATCCATGTGCCGGGCGCCGAGTTCCTCGCGCATTTCATTCCTTTCTACCTGCTGTGCTTCTGGGCCTACGAGGAGGCCGGGCGCGGTTACGGCCGCACGCTGCTGACCGAGCAGTACAACATGGCGCGCTTCGCGGTGTTCCTGCGCGCCACCGTCGAGGGCTTCACGCGCCGCCTGCGCTTCTCGGTCACGCCCAAGCAGGGCGACGGCGGCCGCGAGCGCCGCCACATCGTGCCGCAGCTCGCCGTGCTGGCCGGCAGCGTCGCCGCCATTGGCATCGGCACGGTGCTGTGGCGGACCACGCAGCATCTCGAGACCGCGGCCTATGTCGCCAATGTCATCTGGGCCGGCATCAACCTCGGCCTGGCCGGCGCGGTGGTGCGCTTCACCCTGCGCCGTCGCCACCGCCGCCGCGACTATCGCTTCCCGATCCCGCTGCCGGTCGAGATCCGCTCGCCCGAGGGTGAAATCGTGTTCGCGCTCGCCGATGACATCTCCATCCGCGGCTGCAAGCTGATCACCGAATCGCCGCTCGCCGGCGAGCGTGTGCAGGGCCGGCTGTTCCTGCCGGCCGGCGACATGCCGTTCGAGGCGCGGATCCTTCATCGGCTGCCGGCCATCGTGCCGGCGGTGACGGCGCCGGGCGACGCGGCGCGGCCGGCGCGCACCAAACTGCACTATGGGCTGGTGTTCGAACCGGGCTCGGAACGCGACACGGCGCTGCTCGAGACCTTCCTGTACGGGTCGGACCTGCAATGGCGGATCCTCGATCTGCACGAGGAGATCCGCACGCCTGTCAGCCGCGTCATCGGCTGGCTGTCGGGCGACCGCCAGCGCCGCCTGCGGATCTCGCCGCGCGAGTGGCTGCCGGTGGTCTATCGCGCCGGGCCGCCGGCGAAGGACGGTCGCGGACGCCTGGGGGTGCTGTCACGCGGAGACTGGCGGCGCCGGCCGGCGCGGCTGGTGGTGTTCGACGAGATCCCGGTCGATAGCGTGTTGCGGATCGGCGTCTTCGGCCAGGACGGCGCGGACCGCATAGAAGCCCGGGTGGTCGCGCTCGACAAGCTCGACGCCCTGCCGTCGCCGGTCTACCTGGCGCGTGCCGAGGTCGAGCGGCAGGCGGTGCCGGAGGCGGGTCGGCGCGCCGGTCTGGCCGGCTCGACCCCGGCCGTGCTGGCGGCCGCCGCCCTGGCCGTCGCCGCGGGACTCGGCCATGTGCCCGCGGCCCAGGCACGTGCCTGGTTGGGGCTGGCCGGCGCCGAGGGCGGGAGCGACAATGCCTATTACGCCTATGCCGGCGCGATCGTTCCGCTGCGATCGGTCGACGCGCTGGGGCGGGGATGGGCGCAGCGTTACTGGGTGGACCGGCTGGGATACGATTTCGAATCCGGGGGTGAGCGCATCCGGGCGGGCGCCCCCGGCCTGTCGGCGGCGCTGGGCTATCAGGGCAGGGCGGCCGGCTGGCAGTGGGCGGCCTACGCCGGTGCCGTGCATCGCAATACCACGCTCAGGCCCGACAAGCCGGACGCGGCGGCGCGCGGCAGCCAGACCGCGGGCCTGGTGATCGCCGAGGCCGGCCGGCATTTCGACGGCGGCTGGCAGCTCGGCGCGATCGCCAGCGCCACGATCGACCCGGACAGCTACTGGACTCGGCTGCGCGTTCTGCGCGCGGTCGCGGGTGGCGGGTTGGCGGCGGGCTCGGAGTTGGTCTGGCAGGGCGATACGGACTATCGGCAGGTGAAGGCCGGGCTGGTGGTGGAGAGTCTGCGGGCGGGTGGCGGATTCGCATTGAGCGTCAAACTGGGAGTGAGCAAGACCCACGGGCTCGCGTCCGGGGCCTATGGCGGGATCGAGATCGCGCGTCGCTTCGGCGGCGAGTCCTGATCCCGTCCGGCACCGGCCGCGATGTGGACGGATCCACGAGTGCCGCGAAGCGCACGGACGCGCGAGAGCGGCCGACAACGACAATTCGTAAACGGAGGAGAGGGTCATGACATTAACGCGTTTCAAGCGGCTGCGGCCGCTGCCGATCGCGCTGGCGCTGGCGTGGGGTCTGCCGGCGCAGGCGGCGACGGTGTATTTCAACGATTTTCAGGGAGCGGTCGGGTCGGAGTGGTCGCATACCGGCGTCGCCTCGGCGCCGAATCCGGACTATGCCGGCACGCGCCTGTTCCTCGGCGAGTTCGGCAACGACACGGTGAGCCTGTCGCTCGGTGCGTTGCCGGAGCACGGTTTCGTGACCGTGGCCTTCGATCTCTACGTCATCAACTCCTGGGACGGCAACGACACCACGTCGATCAACAACCAGCCGCTCGGCCCGGACCGCTGGCAGCTCAGCGTGTTCGACGGCCCGGTGCTGCTCGATACCACCTTCAGCAACGGCAATCCGGCCGGCCAGGCCTACGCGCCGAGCCCGTTCGCCAGCGGCTGTACGCCCTATGCGCCGAGCGCCACGCCCGGCGTGTACGCGCCCATGACCGGCGCCAGCGAATGTTATTCGCTCGGATATTTCTTCAACGATCCGATTCGCAACACCAACGAAGCGATGGATTCGGTGTACAGTCTGGAATTCACCTTCGCGCATGCCGTCGACGATTTGCGCCTGGACTTCGCCGCATTCGGCCTGCAATCGCTGGCCGACGAGAGCTGGGGGCTGGACAACGTGCAGGTGAGCATTGCGCCGATCCCGTTGCCGGCGAGCGCCGGGCTGCTGGCGGCCGGGCTGGCCGTGCTGGGGGCGTGGCGGCGGCGGGCGGTGCAAAAAACCTAGGCGGGGCATCCTGCCCCGCCGTCCGTGACCTTGCCGATGCGCCGTTGCGGGGCTGGAAGCCCCGCCTACCGTTGTCAATCGTCGCCGAAGGCGCCGAAAAGATGCAACAGGCTGGTGAAGAGGTTGTAGATCGAGACGTACAGGGTGACGGTCGCCATGATGTAATTGGTCTCGCCGCCGTTGACGATCTCGCCGGTCTGCCACAGGATCAGGCCGCACATCAGCACCACGAACATGGTGGACACGGCCAGCGCCAGGCCCGGCATCGAGAAGAAGATCGCGACCAGCGCCGCCACGAAGGCGATCAGGATGCCCGCGAACAGGAAGCCGCGCAGGAAGCTGAAATCGCGCCGCGTGCTGACCGCGTAGGCCGACAGCCCGAGGAAGGTCACGCCGGTCGCGCCGAGCGCGTAGGCGACCAGCTGGGCGCCGTTCGCGACGCTGGTGAGATAGAGATTGATGATCGGCCCGAGGGTGAAGCCCATGAAGCCGGTCAGCGCGAACACCGACACCACCCCCCAGGCGCTGTTGCGCAGGAAATTGGTCAGGAACAGCAGGCCGAAGTAGCCGACCAGCACCAGCCAGATGTTGAGCGGCGGGACCTGGATCGCCATCGCGACGCCGGCGGTGGCGGCGCTGAACAGCAGCGTCATCGACAGCAGCAGATAGGTGTTGCGCAGAATACTGTTGGTGGCCAGGACCGACTCGCGGGGGCGTGCGATGGTTTGCGGGTTCGGGTTCATGGTCATGGGTTCTCCTTGGGGTTTTTAAGGCTCGTTTAAGCCGGGGCATACTGTACGTAAGACCGTGGGGTGGCGTCAATGTTCGGCCCTTTTCTGGCCCGGGACGGTGCAATCGGGTATCCTGGCCGACGCTGAAAATCCTTTAAAATCCGGCATGATCGCGACCGGATCGGATATACGACGGCAGATCGACCACGGAGAGGTGGCCGAGCGGTTTAAGGCGGCGGTCTTGAAAACCGTTGACCCGCAAGGGTCCGGGGGTTCGAATCCCTCCCTCTCCGCCATTTTCGCGCAGCGGAAAATGGCTCATCTTTCAGGCATGAGAACCCGAAGGGTGAGACAGGAATTCGTCGGGAGCGAATTCCGAACGCCGCGTAGCGGCGGCCCGAAGGGCGGAGGGCAGGATGCCCGACGTAATCCCGAAGTACACGGATGTACGAGTGCCGCGAAGCGCAGGATGCGCGAGAGCGGCCTCCCTCTCCGCCATCTTTCCCGCGCTGCGGCGACGGACCGCCGGCCGTCGGTCGCTGCGTATCCCCGTCACCCAAATACCTCCCCGTGATGCGGGCGCCGTGGAGCCGACCCGACTGTGGCACCGTGTCGCGGAGTGCGGGCGATTTATGATCCACGTCAATGCGCGCCTCGCCCGTTGCGCGTTATACCGTCACACACCGGCAATGACATGCCGGAATAATCAGCAGGAGGGAACGACCTGAGGAGAGGGGATGCTCCGTCCCGGTCCGCGTCGTTCGTCGCGGACCCTGCATCAAGCCATTCCCGTCGAGCGTCGCAGCGCGTTTCGGTCCGGCATGCCGACCGGGTCGCGCGGGCGCCCAGTGTCGTTTCCGGGCGTGGGTGCGCATGAAGGGCATTATCCCAAGGAAATCAACGCAAGGAGAACGTCAATGACTACCCGATCGCACTGGCTACAAGTCACCGGTTGTACGCTAGCGCTGCTGCTCGCGAGCGCCGCAGCGCAGGCCGAGCTCGACGCCAAGGAGTTGCTCGGCAAGGCGCTGTTCTTCGACACCACGTTGTCCACCCCCAGCGGCCAGTCCTGCGCCGTGTGCCACACTTCCGAGGTCGGCTGGACCGGGCCGGATTCGGCCATCAACGCGCACGGCGCGGTCTACGAGGGCGCGGTCATCGGCCGCTTCGGCAACCGCAAGCCGCCGAGTTCGGCCTACGCCACCCCCAGCCCGATACTGCATTTCTCCCGTCAGGGCGGCGGCCTGTTCATCGGCGGCAATTTCTGGGACGGGCGCGCGACCGGCGAGAAGCTCGGCAATCCGGCGGCCGACCAGGCACAGGGACCGTTTCTCAATCCGCTCGAGCAGAACAACGACAGCCCGCAAGTGGTCTGCGACAAGGTGAGCGTCTCCGGCTTCGCCCTGGAGCTGACCGGCTATTCCTACAGCAGCCTGTTCGACATGGCCTTCGGCGCCGGATCGCTCGACTGCCTGAACGACACCAACGGCACCTATGACCGCGTCGCGCTGGCGATCGCGGCCTATGAGGGTTCGAGCGAGGTCAACCGCTTCACGTCGAAATACGACCGCTACCTGGCCGGCACGGAACCCTTGACGCCGCAGGAGTTGCACGGACTGCGGCTGTTCGACGGCAAGGCCAAGTGCGCGCGCTGCCACGCCAGCCGACCCGGGCCGAAGGGCGAGCCGCCGCTGTTCACGGACTTTACCTACGACAACCTGGGCGTGCCGCGCAATCCGGAGAATCCGTTTTACACCCAGACCGAGTTCAATCCCCTGGGGGTCAACTGGATCGATCTCGGCCTGGGAGATTTCCTCGCCTCACGCATCGACTACGAGCGCTACGCACCGGCCAACTACGGCAAGCAGAAGGTCCCGACGCTGCGCAATGTCGACAAGCGGCCGTATCCCGGCTTCGTCAAGGCCTTTGCGCACAACGGCTACTTCAAGAGCCTCGAGAGCATCGTGCATTTCTACAACACCCGCGACGTGAAGCCGCGCTGTCCGGACGCGTTCACGACCGAGGCCATGGCGCTGGCGCAGGGATGCTGGCCGGCACCGGAGGTCGCGGCCAACGTCAACACCACCGAGCTCGGCAATCTGCGATTGACCTCCACGGAGGAGGACGCGCTGGTTGCGTTCCTGCGCGCCTTGTCGGACTGAGGTCCTCCAGGCGCGCTACGGCGATGCCGGGGGGCATCGCCGGTCCTGTTGTCCTTTGCGGAATCACTGCCCCTGGCGGGTGGAATCCATTACAATGGCACGGTCGTGCGGGGCGCGCCGCCGCGCTGTCGGCCGCCTTGAGTTAACCTTAGGTTTAACATGTAACTGCATGTTTTAATGAATAAAAATAATTTATCTTCCACGCCCCGCGTCGCCCAGAGTCCGCCATGAATTTCCTGCCGATCTTCCTCAACATCCGCGACCGGACCTGCGTGGTGGTCGGCGGCGGCGAGGTCGCGGTGCGCAAGACCGAGCTGTTGCGGCGCGCCGGCGGCCAGGTCACGGTCGTGGCGCCGGAGTTGTGCGCGACCCTGGCGCAGTGGGCGGCGGCGGGCGAGGTCGTTCATTGCGCCGCGCGCTTCGAACCGGCGCAGCTCGACGGGGCGGTGGTGGTGGTCGCGGCCACCGACGACAAGGCGGTCAACCAGGCCGTGGCCGCGGCGGCCGGCGAGCGCAACATTCCGGTCAACGTCGTCGACACGCCGGCGCTGTGCACCTTCGTCATGCCGTCGATCATCGATCGCTCACCGCTGGTGATCGCAATTTCGAGCGGCGGCGCGTCGCCGGTGCTGGCGCGGCTGATGCGCGCGCGACTCGAGACGCTCATCCCGGCGGCTTACGGACGGCTCGCCGAGCTGGTCGGCAGCTTCCGCGACCAAGTCAAACAGCGCTTCAAGCGTCCGGCGGATCGGCGCGTGTTCTGGGAGAAGGTGTTGCAGGGGCAGGTTGCCGAGCTGGTCTATACCGGCCGCGACGGCCAGGCGCGCGCGGCTCTGGAAAAGGCGATCGTGAGCGAATCCGAAGGCATCGCGCGCGGCGAGGTTTATCTGGTCGGCGGCGGTCCGGGCGATCCGGATCTGCTGACCTTCCGCGCGCTGCGTCTCATGCAGCAGGCCGACGTGGTGGTCTACGACCGGCTGGTGTCGCCGGCGGTGCTCGACCTGGTGCGGCGCGACGCCGAAAAGATCTATGCCGGCAAGGAGCGTGACAATCACGCGATCCCTCAGGAGGACATCAATCACCTGCTGGTGCGCCTGGCGCGCGAGGGCAAGCGCGTGGTGCGCCTGAAGGGCGGCGATCCCTTCATTTTCGGGCGCGGCGGCGAGGAGATTGCCACGCTCGCCGCCGAGGGCATTCCCTTCCAGGTCGTGCCCGGCATCACGGCCGCCGCCGGCTGCGCGTCCTACGCCGGCATTCCCTTGACGCACCGCGACTACTCGCAATCGGTGGTGTTCGTCACCGGCCACCGCCAGGACGGCACGGTCGATCTCAACTGGAAGGCGCTCGCGCACCCGAACCAGACGGTGGTGTTCTACATGGGTCTGCACGGCGTGCCCGACATCTGCCGCGAGCTGATCGCGCACGGCATGCCGGCGACCACCCCGGTGGCGCTGATCCAGCAGGGCACCACGCCGCAGCAGCGGGTGCTGATCAGCGACCTGAGCCGTCTGCCGGAAACGGTGGAGCGCGAACACGTGCGCGCGCCGACGCTCATCATCGTCGGCGAGGTGGTGAGGCTGCACGACAGCCTGAGCTGGTTCGAACCGGAGGGCGACCGCTCCTAGCCGCGGTCGTTAACAGAAAATGTAGGGTGGGGCCTCGCCCCACCACACCGCCTTGCAGGTCCAATCAGGGGGATGGTGGGGCAGGGCCCCACCCTACATGGGTTTTCTCTGCGTCTTTGCGACGAACACGGATGTTCAAGTGCCGCGAAGCGCAGGGACGCGCGAGAGCGGCCGTCTCTGCGTTGGGGTTTTTGTCCCTATCCGGTTAACCCGCCGCCTCATTGGGCGTGTCTGGCTTGACCCCGAGCTTGTGCTCGACCGCCATGACCGCCGCCTCGACGCGCGAGTGCACGCCGAGTTTGCGCAGGATCGACTTCACGTGCAGCTTGACGGTGCCGTCGGTGATGTCGAGCGCGCGCGCGATGCCCTTGTTGCTCAGGCCCTCGGCCAACAGGTGCAGGATCTCCTGCTCGCGCGGGGTGAGCTCGGAGAGCGGCGTCGCCGACGACATCGGCGACTTCGGCTGCCCCTGGACGATGCGCGTGAGCGAGCCGATCAGCTCCTTGGCGACGACATTGTCGCCCTTGATGGCGTCGGCCAGGGCCGGCACCAGGTCCTCCGGCTCCATGTCCTTCAGCAGATAACCCTGGGCGCCGCCGCGCAGCGCGGCCTGCAGATCGGCCTCGTCGCGGCTCATGGTGAGCATCAGCACCGGCGCCTCGCAGCCGGCCGCGCGCAGCGCCACCAGGGTATCGAGACCCCCCATGCCCGGCATCTTCACGTCGAGCAGCACGATGTCGGGCTTGAGCGCCTGGGCGCGCTCGATACCGTCATGGCCGGTCCCCACCGAGGCGACGACCTCCACGCCGCGGCTCTCGAGCAGCTGCTCGAGCCCCTTGCGCACCAGGGCGTGATCGTCGATCAGCAGCACGCGCATCAGGCGCCTCCGGCGGCCTGGATGGCCGTCTGCCGGGAGGCGCCGCCGCCGAAGCTGACCTGGATGCGCGTGCCTTCGCCGGGCTCGCTCTCGATGGTCAGCGCGCCGGGCAGGTGCGCAGCGCGGTCGCGCATGATATCGAGCCCGATCTGCTCGCCGCGCTGCGAGGGCTTGGTCGGCGTGATGCCCAGGCCGTCGTCCTCGACGAGCAGGAAGTAGCTGGCGCCGTCGTGGCTGCGCAGCAGCACGCGCGCGGTGTGCGCCTGGCTGTGCTTGCGGATGTTGGCGAGCGCCTCCTGGATGATGCGGAAGACCTGGATCTCCTGCGCCGGGGACAGCATGAGCTCGCTGCACTCGTTCTGAAAGAAGGTGGCGATGCCGGTGTCCTCGCGAAAGCGCACGACCATGTCCTCGATGGCCGGCAGCAGGCCGCGCTCGTCCATGCGAAAGCGGAAGTTGGCGAGCAGCTCGCGCAGGCTGGAATGGGCCTCGGTCAGGGCGGCGTTGAGCCGCCGGACCTCGTATTGGGCGCTCTGCACGTCGCGCCGATACAGCATCTCGCCGAGCATCTTGACGTGCAGGCGCATGCTGACCAGCGACTGTGCGAGCGAATCGTGCAGCTCGTTGCCGATGATGTTGCGTTCCTCGATGATCGCGAGGCGGCGCGCATCGTTGTCGAGGCGCGCCTTGACGATGGCCAGGCCCAGTTGTTTGCTGACGCTGTTCAGCAGGTCGCGCATGTCGGCGTCGATGTCGGTCAGCGGCCGGTCGAGGAACAGGCTGTACATGCCGAGCAGCTCGTCCTGATACTGCACCGGTACGGCCACGTACTCGACGAACGGCGGTCGGTCGGGCTGGGCGCCGAGCAGCCGGGCATGCTCGCGGCTGCCCTGCAGGATACGGATGCCGGCCTGCGACGCGTTCCAGGCCGAGTGGCAGGCGAGCACGTCGTTCATGAGCTCGCGCTCGGTGACGCCGGCGTCGAGGCCGCGGCTCGCGACCAGGCGCGCCTGGCCGGTATCGGTCAGCACGCACACGGCGGCGGCGCGCGCGCCCACCATCTCCATGAACGTGTCGAGGAAGCGGTCGAGCAGCTCGTCGAGGTCGTGCGGCTTGTTCAGGCTGGTGGCGATGTCGTAGAGGATCTGCAGCGAGCGGGTCTTGCGCGCCAGGCGCTCGGTCTGGGCGCGCACCTTGGCGTCCATTTCCAGATTGAGGGTCTTGAGCTCCTCGCCGAGCCGGTTCATGTCCTGGGCCAGCTCGGCGAACTCACCGTGGTCGGGCATGGGAATGCGCGCCGACAGATTGCCGCCGCGCATGCGCAGCGCCCAGTTGCGCAGGTGGGCGAGCGGTTCGAGCAGGTGGCGACGCACGCGCAGCACGATCCACGCGACGGTGGCGGCGCCGCCGAGCAGCAGCAGGCACTGCGCGAGGAACAGGGCCTCGGCGTGGCGCGGATAGAGCAGGGCCAGGAATCCGCACAGACCGATCAGCGCCAGCACCGTGCCCAGGGTCAGGAGCGGCCAGGCCAGCGGCCCCCAGGTCAGGCGCGCGGCCTTGCTGCGCCAGCCGCGGGCGGGCGGGATCAGCCAGCGCGCGAGGCGCGTGCGGCGGCTGGCGGTATCGTTGTCAGGCGTGGCCACGATGCAAGAGTTTATCCAATGGTTCAGTGAGTTAGCGGCGCCGGGCGCGGCCCGGCATGGGCCCGGCCCGCGACATCGCGGCGCAACATGCAGATTATCAACCAAATTCACGACAGGGGCCACCGGCGGGGCGCGCGGGGGCGTCGGGCAAAGACCGCGTGTTGCGTCGGGTTACTTTTTGAGGGCGTAGATGCCCGGCAGGAACAGTTCGCGGCCGGACTGGGTGAGCGCGGAGGTGAGCGGACCGATGGCGTTCTCCAGTTCCTCGGTCCAGGAAGGATGGCTGTAGTTCATGTCCATGAAGAACCACAAGCCACGATCCGATTGGCAGGCGGCGGCAAGCATGTGAATCTGCTCGCCGGCCTCGGTGCCGACCACGCAGCCGCCGAGCAGCTGGCCGGTCTCCTCGTCGTGCACCGCCTCGATAAAGCCCTCGACGTCGTGACGGGCGCGCGCCTTGGCGGACGCGCCGAGATTGACGCGCGCCACGTCGACCTCGAAACCGGCGGATTCGGCCTGCTCCTCGGACAGACCGACCACCGCGATCTCGAGCGCCGAATCGATCACGATCGGCACGCGATAATAATTGCACGGCAGCTGGTTGCCCTTGACGGCGTTGGCGGCGGCGATCTTGGCGTCGTGCAACGCGGCGTTCGCGGTCATCGGCCCCGGTTTCACGTCGCCGACCGCGTATATCCCGGGCACGCTGGTCTCGAGGAACTCGTTGGTCTCGACGAAACCGTCGGCGTTGACCTTGACGCCGATCTCGGCCAGGCCCAGGTCCTCGCTGACCGGCCGGCGACCGATGGCGACCAGCACCAGGGCGTAGCGTTCGCGGCTGCCGTCGGTGAACGTCACGTCGACGCCGGCATCGCCGATCTCGCGCGACGCGACCGTGATCCCCTTGCGGACCGTGATGCCCAGGCGGGCGAACTTGCGCTCGAGCGCGCCGCTCGCGCGCTCGGGGATGTTGGGCTTGTCGAGCAGGCGGTCGGACTGCTCGACAACGGTGACCCGCGCGCCGAACTGATGCAGCAGGAAGCCGAGCTCGACGCCGATCGGGCCGCCGCCGACGCACAGCACCGACTCGGGAGGCTCGCGCAGATCGAGCATGAAGTGCGAGGAATGGATGATGCGCCTGCCGTCCGCCGGGCATTGCGGGTGCGCCCGCGGGGTCGCGCCGGTCGCGATGATGGCGCGTTCCGCCGTGAGCGTCTGCGCCGCGCCGCCGCCGTCGGGCGTGACGGTCAGGGTGCGACGATCGACGAAGCGCGCGCTGCCGGCGAACACCTGGATGCCGAAACGTTTCAGCAGCACGGGAAAGTTCTCGCGCATGCCGCTGACGACCTCGTCCTTGTGGGCGTGGGCGGCGGCGAAATCGCCCTGCACACGGCCGTGCAGGCCGCGATCCTGCAGTTGGTTGACGTCCTCGATCAGGCTCGCCAGGTGCAGCAGCGTCTTTTTCGGGACGCAGCCCTGGTTCAGGCAGCAGCCGCCCGGCAGGCCTTTCTCGACGAGCGCCACGCGCGCGCCGAGCTGCGCGGCGGTGAGCGCGGACTTGTAGCCGCCCGGGCCGCTGCCGATGACGACGAGGTCGAAATCCATTGGCCGGCTCAGGCGCCGCCGGACCCCGCCGGACGGTGCTGCTTATCGTTGGGATTGACGAAGATGAACTGGAACTCGCCGGGGTTGATCTCGACGTAGTCCAGCGTGGCGCCGATCAGCAGCGCCTCGCAGGCCGGCGCGACCACCACGTTGACGCCCTCGGAAGCGAATTTGATGTCTTTGCCGCCGTCCTGGTCCCAGCCCATGCCGTACTGGATGACGCCGTCCCCGTCGAGCGTGGCGGCGATGCGCAGGAAAACGTCCGCGCCGTCCGGCTGGCGGCTCGCCTGTGCGCGAATCTGCTCGGCGGCCTGCGGGGTGATCTTGATCATGCTGCGGTCTCCTTATCGGGCGCGCGCCGCCGTCACAGCGCTGCGCGTTGCGGGTGTCCGCGCGATCGGCAGCGGCGGACGAAATCCACGAACCGGGCGGTCCACGGGTGGCGCTCGAGATCGCGCAGATGCGCGTAGCAGGCGAGCACGTTCTTGTAGACGATGCCGTCGCGCCGGCCGTCGATGCCGCTGCCGCGCAGCACCTCGTAGGCGTAGCTCAGCCCGGGATCGAGATTCTCGAGGCTGGAATAGTGGAATTCGTGGGCGCGGATCTCGTCGGGCGCGTTACCCGGCCAGGGGCCGGCGCCGGTCTCGCGCAACCGGACGTAGCCGCGGCCCTGCGGCCGGTCGTGCATGACGGTGTCGGCGGGAATCGCGCCGACCATTTCGCCGTGCCGCTCGCCCCAGCGCAGGCTGCGCGACAGATACATCAGCCCGCCGCACTCGGCGTAGACCGGCATGCCGGCCTCGATGGCCGTGCGGATCTCGCCGCGCAGGCCGGCGTTGGCGGCGAGCGCCTCGATGTGCACCTCGGGAAAGCCGCCGCCGATGAACAGTCCGTCCACCGGCGGCAGATGCGCGTCGCGCAGCGTGTCGAACGCCACCAGCTCGGCGCCGTGGGCGCGCAGCGCCTCGAGGTCGTCGGGATAATAAAACGCAAACGCCGCGTCGCGCGCGATCCCAATTTTTACTAAACCCCCCTCTCCCCTCGGGAGAGGGGATGGGGTGAGGGCTTCCTTCGCCCCCTCTCCCTTCGGGAGAGGGAAAGGGGTGAGGGCATCCTTCGGGGTGAGGGCATCCTCCTTCGCCGCTCCCGTGCCGGCGAGCTCGCCGGCCGCCGCGGCGATCGCCAGCACACGGTCCAGGTCCACCTGCCCCGCGATCAGTCCGGCGATGGCGTCGATCTTGGCGTTGGCGCGACTGGCCTCGTTGCTGGGCATCAGGCCCAGGTGGCGTTCGACGATGGCCAGGCGCTCGTCATGGTGCACGGCGCCGAGCACCGGCACGTCGGTGTAGTGCTCGATGACCGCCCGCAGCTTGCGCTCGTGGCGCGAGCCGCCGAGCTGGTTGAGGATCACGCCGGCGATCCGGATGGCGGGATCGAAGGCCTGGTAGCCGAGGATCAGCGGCGCGATGCCGCGGGTCATGCCGCGCGCGTCGATGACCAGGATCACCGGCGCGTGCAGCAGGCGGGCGAGGGCGGCGTTGCTGTTGCTGCCGTCCAGGTCGAGGCCGTCATACAAACCCTTGTTGCCTTCGATTAGGCTTATCCCCGCGCCGTGCGCGTGACGCGCGAAGCCGCGCAATATCTCGTCGTGGCCCTGCAGGTAAAAATCCAGGTTGTGGCAGGACCGGCCGGCGGCCAGCGTCAGCCACATCGGGTCGATATAGTCCGGGCCCTTCTTGAACGGCTGCACCACCGTGCCGCGCGCGCGCAGCGCGGCGCACAGACCGAGGGTGACGGTGGTCTTGCCGGAGGATTTGTGCGCGGCGGAGATGAGCAATCGATTCAAGCCATCACCCCACTATGAGAAAAGAATATGGCTTACCGCAGGGACTCACAGAAATAATCACATTGTAGGCGGGGCTTCCAGCCCCGCCGGTACGGCTTCACCATTCCGCGAGCGCGATCGGCCTGTCCGGCGCCGGCGAGCGGGGCTGGAAGCCCCGCCTACAGTCGTGAATGCTTTTTCTGCGTCGCTGTGTTGAATTTTCCTGCGGCTCGTCAGGCCGTCGCCGCCGCTTTGGCCGGGGCGTCGGTCTTGGCCGCCTGATGTGGATCCACGTCCTGATCGGCCAGGCTGGTCGGCAGGAACGGCAGGACCTTGATCGCGGCCACGACCATGGCGAGCGCGATGCCGAAGCCGCCGATACCGAGCAGCACCTCCGGCGGGCTGGGCACGTATTTCGCGACCTGCCCGTCGCCGAACAGGCTCGACACCTCCATGCCCGGGAACATGAGCTGCGGATAGGCCTGGCCGCCGATGATCAGCACGTACATCTGCGCCAGCCCGCCGAAGATCACGAGGATCGAGGCGATGGCGATCATCCAGCGGGACTTGCCGAGCTTCGGATGGAACAGCAGGAACAGCGGCACGACGCTGCCGAGCAGGATCTGGTCGATCCAGAACATCTGGGTGTAGACGCCGCCCTCGAGCAGGATGAAGCGCTCGACGTCGTGGCGGCCGGTCATGTACAGATTGGTCAGATGGTAGACGACCACGAAGTACAGCACGGCGGCGACGAACACGCCGAGCAGGTTCTTGAGGCGCCGCAGCACCGCGTCGCCGAGCGGTCGGCCGCTCCAGCCGTAGGCCGCCATCAGCACCAGGAGGAAGATCGCCAGCCCGAAGGAGAACGACATGATGATGAACATCGGCGCCAGCACCGCGGAGTCGTAGGCCTCGCGCGCTACCAGGAAGCCGAAGATCGAGCCGGTACCGGTGGTCAGGGTCAGGCGCCAGATGAAGGCGACCATGCCGGCCGGCTTCGAATAGGCGTTCATGCGCCGCTCGAACATCATCCACAGGTACACGGCGACGATCGCGAAGAAACCGGTGTAGAGGATGATGTTCCAGGCGAAGATCGATTTGAAGTTGTAATAGGTCATGGCCACGATCAGCCGGTCCGGTCGCCCGAGATCGAGCACCAGGACGGCGAGGCCGCCGGCGAGCAGGGCGATGGCGAGCAGGCCGGACAGGCGCGACAACGGCTTGTACAGGGCGCGGCCGAACACCGAGGCGATGGAGGCGACGTTGAGCGCGCCGGAGGCGGCGACGATCAGGAACACCGCGAACACGTGCGGTGTGCCCCAGACGATCTGGTTGTTCATGCCGGTGACGATGTGGCCGTTGTGCTCCATGTACCAGGACGCGCCGAGACCGGCGGCGACCAGGACGCCCAGGAATGCCAGCAGCAACCAATAGCCGATGCTGCGCCCCGCCAATTCACTGTAGTGTATGTTTTTCACGTCCCGGTCCGCTCTCGCTCAAGGCTGACTAGATGTTCTGATACCGCACGCCGGTGTTGAGGCCCAGGTCGGCGCGGATCTGCTTGGACGGCTGGGCAGCCAGGCGCATGGAGATCTCGCTGTTCGGGTCCTTGAGGTCGCCGAACAGGATGGCCTGGTGGCCTTCTTTCGTGCAGGCCTCCGCGCAGGCGGTGGTGCCGTCGCCGCGGTCGACCTTGTGCACGCACAGCGTGCAACTCTCGACCGTGCCCTTGCCGCGCGGCGCGTTGTGCTTCTGATCGGTGATGTTCTCGTGGATGAAGGACCGCGCCTTGTACGGGCAGGCCATCATGCAATAGCGGCAGCCGATGCAGATGTGCTTGTCGACCAGCACGATGCCGTCGGCGCGCTTGAACGAGGCGCCGGTCGGGCAGACGTCCACGCACGGCGGGTGCTCGCAATGCAGGCACATCATCGGCAGCGTCTGGACGAAGCCGGTCTGCTTGTCCTTGAGCGTGACCTTGCGGATCCACTGCGCGTCGGTCGCCGGATTGCCCTCGTCGGTGACGCCGTTCTCCTCGTGGCAGGCGGTGACGCAGGCGTCGCAGCCGGTGGCGCATTGGCTGGCGTCGATCAGCAGGCCCCAGCGGTGCAGCGAAGTCACCGCCTCGTCGGGCGAGCGCGCCTGGGCGAGCTCGATGAGTTTGAGGCCCGGGAGCAGGGCGGTGCCGGCGACGGCGGCGCCGCCGGCGGCCAGGAAGTCGCGACGGTTCATGCTCATGGACGCACCTCCGGCGCGCGGCGGCCGTTCTGGATCATGTTCAACAGGCGATCGCCGTCACCCAGCGCCGCGGCCTTGCTCTCGGCGGTCGGCGTGTGGCAGCTGAAGCAGTCCATGCTGACGGCCGCATAGGTGTGGCAGGCCTCGCAGAATCCCTCGGGGCCCAGCACGCTGTTGGTCACGGGGTCGGCGTGGCAGTTGATGCACTCCTTGAGGCTATGCTTGGAGCTGCGGATGCCGCGATGCATGGTCTCGTCGCGCTGATGCAGGATCATGTTCATGTGATCGCGGCGCATCACCTCGGTCGGCTCCACGCACTTATCGCCCTTGTGGACCTTGATGACCGGCGTCGGAACGCGCCCGGCCTTTGCGGACGCGTCCTTGTCACTCGCCCCGGCCGGGCCCGCGACCGCGAGCATCCCCGCGGCCAGCAGCCCCACCCATGTCCCACTACGCACTGTCGATTTCGCTGACAAGGTTCCGGCCCCAGGTTGGTTCAACTTGCAACTTGCCACTCGGGTTTAATGATCACCCATGCCCATCTTGATATAGCCCGTCGGGCAGACGTCGGCGCAGATGTGGCAGCCGATGCACAGGTCGTAGTCGGTGTAGACGTAACGGCCCATGGTCGACTCGGCCTTGGGCGTGCGCTTGACCGCGACCTGCGGGCAGTAGATCACGCAGTTGTCGCACTCGAAGCACAGGCCGCAGCTCATGCAGCGCTTGGCCTCGGTCACGGTCTGCTCTTCGCTCAGGCCCTCCATGCGCTCCCGGAAGTGGCCCAGCACCTCCTCGGCGCTCGGCACCTTTTCGAGGCGGTGGATGCGCGCCGCGTACGGGAAGTGGCCGAGGAACAGCTCGTCGGCCTGCGTGATCTCGGAGGCCGCGCGGTCCTCGTAGTTGTGGATCGCGATGCCGCCGACCGCCTTGCCGGCGAGCGAGGTGTCGCGCACCCCGCGGTCGATCGGGCGCATCTCGTCGTCGCCGGCCGGCTTGTACGGCTGCGGTTCGAGGCCGACCTCGCGCAGCTTGTCGAGCAGGTTGAAGTGGTGCACGTCGACCTTCGGACGCTTCTCGAGATCGGCTCGGCGCAGGTAGCGGTCGATGGTGTCGGCCGCCACCGAGCCCTGGCCGATGACGGTGGTCAGCAGGTGCGGGCGTATGATGTCGCCGCACACGAAGAAGCCTTCCTTGCCGGGCACCTGGTAGAACTTGTCGGCGTTGATCAGGCCCTTGCCGTTGTCGAAACCGTCCATGCCCTCGAAGTTGCCCATCTGGCCGATCGCCGAGACGATCAGGTCGGCCTCCAGGTCCTTCTCGGTGCCGGGCTTCTCGACCGGCTTGCCGCTGGAATAATCGAGCTCGATCACGCGCAACGCCTTGGCGCGGCCGTTCTCGTCGAGCACCACGGCGACCGGCTGCAGGCTGCCCTGGATCGCCACGCCCTCGCGCTGGGCGTCGTCGATCTCGTGCTTGGCGGCGTTCATCTTCTCGACCGGCTGGCGCGAGATCAGCATGACCTCGGCGCCCTGCTTGGCGGCGGTCTTGGCGACGTCGTGCGCGGTGTGGCCGAGCACGATGTTCTCGGGACGCTCGCTTTCGGCGATGTCCTTGATGTAGCCGAGGCGGCGCGCCACCGAGGCCACGTCGATCGAGGTGTCGCCGCCGCCGACCACCACCACGCGGCCGGACACGGCCTGCAGGCGGCCCTGGTTGAAGGCCTCCAGGAACGCGACGCCGGTGATGCAGTTCTTGGCCTCGGCGCCGGGGACCGGCAGGGCGCGGCCGGACTGGCAGCCGATCGCGAACAGCACCGCGTCGTACTGTTTCTTGAGCTCGTCGAGCGTGACGTCCTTGCCGACGCGGGTGTT
This sequence comes from Acidiferrobacterales bacterium, assembly GCA_036393295.1. Taxonomy (GTDB): domain Bacteria; phylum Pseudomonadota; class Gammaproteobacteria; order Acidiferrobacterales; family UBA6901; genus DASWHF01. The sequence goes on along the minus strand of DASWHF010000024.1, from coordinate 27,010 downwards.
GAGCTTGACCTCGACGCCCATGGCGACGATGCGGTTGATCTCGCCGTCCAGCGAGTCGCGCGGCAGGCGGTAGCCGGGCACGCCGTACTTGGCCATGCCGCCGAGCTCGGCGTATTTCTCGAAGATGGTCACGCCGTGGCCCTTGCGGCGCAGCTGGTAGGCCGCGGCCAGGCCGGCCGGGCCGCCGCCGATGACGGCGACCTTCTTGCCGGAGCTCTGCTCGGCCGGCTTGAACGCCAGATTGTTCTGGAGCGCCCAGTCGCCGATGAACTGTTCGACGGCGTTGATGCCGACATAGTCCTCGACCGCGTTGCGGTTGCAGCCGGTCTGGCAGGGCGCCGGGCACACCCGGCCCATCATGGACGGGAAGGGATTGGCATCGGTCGAGCGGCGGAAGGCGTACTCCTGCCACTTCACGTCCTTGGGCGGCTTCTCGATGCCGCGCACGATGTTGAGCCAGCCGCGGATATCCTCGCCCGAGGGGCAGCTCGCCTGGCAGGGCGGGGTCTTGTGCACGTAGGTCGGGCACTTGTCGGTCTCGTCGGCGGTGAAGATGCGCGACTGGAAGGACGGCCACTCCTGGTCGCCGTCCTTGTACTTGCGGAACGTGAAGCCCGGCTTGCCGTCTTTCGCCTTATCTGCGGGAGCTGACATTTTGCTGATCTCCTGTTAAACCATGCTTGCTGCGAATTTCACTGTTTGGTGCCGAGGCGGATGGCAGTACTCACCAGCCCGTGCACGCTGCCGATCATGTCCATCGGGAATTTGTAATAGGGCAGTACCTTGGTGAACTGGCTCTTGCAGATCGCGCAGATCGCCGCCAGGTAATTGACCCCGTGTTCCTCGACCACCTCGTGGAGCGCCTGCATGCGCGGCAGCGCGCCCTTGACGCGCAGCTCGATCAGGTCGTCGGTGAGCAGGCCGCCGCCGCCGCCGCAGCAGAAGGTGCTCTCGTGGATGGTGTCCGGCGCCATGTCGTGGTAGTGGTTGCAGGTCGCCTTGATGATCTCGCGCGGGATGACGAACTGGCCGCCGGGCAGGTCGCCCATGCGCGAGGCGCGCGACACGTTGCACGAGTCGTGGAAGGTGACGATCTTGTCGTCGTTGGCCGACTTGTCGAGCGTCAGCGCGCCGCGCTTGATGAGATCGTAGGTGACCTCGCAGATGTGCTGCGGCACGGGGTAGTTGCGGTCGAGGAAGTCGAACGGGCCGATGAGCGTGTTCCAGAACGAGTAGGCGACGCGCCAGGCATGGCCGCACTCGCCCACTACTATGCGCTTGACGCCGAGATCGAGCGCCGCCTCGCGGATGCGCAGCGCCACGCGCCGCAGGTTGTCGTGGCTGCCGATGAACATCGAGAAGTTCGCCGCCTCGGAGGCGTGCGAGCTCAGCGTCCAGTTGATGCCGGCGGCATGGAACACCTTGGCGTAGCCGATCAGGCCGTCGATATGCGGCTCGGCGAAGAAATCGGCGCTCGGCGTGATGACCAGCACCTCGGCGCCCTTCACGTCGAGCGGGAAACGGACGTCGACGCCGGTCTCGTCCTTGACGTCCTCCTCGAGGCCTTCGAGGGTGTCGGCCAGCGCCGGCTCGGGCAAACCCAAATTGTTGCCGAGCTTGTGGACCTTGCCGATGATCTCGTTCGAGTACTTCTGGCCGAGGCCGACCGTATCCATGATGTCGCGCGCCGCCATGGAGATCTCGGCGGTGTCGATGCCGTAGGGGCAGAACACCGAGCAGCGCCGGCACTGCGAGCACTGATGGAAGTAGCTGTACCAGTCGTCCAGGACCTCCCTGGTCATTTCCTTGGCGCCGACCACGCCCGGGATGCCGAGCTTGGCGAAGAAGCGGCCGGCGAAGGTGTAGTAGCGGCGGTAGACCTGGCGCAGCAGGTCCTGGCGCGCCACCGGCATGTTCTTGGGGTCGGAGGTGCCGAGATAGTAATGGCACTTGTCGGTGCAGGCGCCGCACTTCACGCAGCTGTCGAGGAACACCTGCAGCGCGCGCGAGCCCTTCACCAGCTCGCCGAGTTTCAGGACCGCCTTCTCCTCCCAGTTGTCGACCAGCTGGCCGGGGAAGCCGACGCTGGCCTGATGGTCGGGCTTGGCCACGTACGGCTTGCTGTGGGCCATGGTGCCCGCCTCGATCAGCGGGATGACCGGGTATTCCTTGAATGCCGGGACGTCGAATTCGCCTGCCATGAGTGCGTTACCCCGTTCTGCCGCCGGTGTTGTCGATCTGCGCCGACCAGCCGGCGACGTGACGATGCTCGCGCGGGTTGTCGACCTGGTTGCGCGTCGGGCTGAAGAACACGCCGGGCGCGTGCAGCAGCTTGCTCAGCGGGAAGATGATCATCAGGGTCGCGACCAGCGCCAGATGCACCAGCAGCATCGGATCGGCCGGCAGGGGCTGCCAGTCGAAACGCATGAGCCCCAGGAAGAACGCCTTGAGCGACACGATATCGGTGTGCGCCAGGTACTTCATCGCCAGCCCGCTGCCGGCGATCGCAACCAGCAGGGCGAGGATCAGGTGATCGGACAGATTGCTGATGTAGCGCACCCGGTCGACCAGGAAGCGCCGCGCCCACAGGCCACCGAGGCCCGCGAGCATCGCGAAGCCGGCGTACAGCCCGAACGGCTGGATGAGCGCCACCCAGGTCCACACCGGTTCGGTGAAGTACCTGAGATGGCGCAGCACTACCAGGAGCAGCGCAAAATGGAAGACCCAGCCGAACAGCCAGATCCACTTGTTGGACTTGAACAGGCTCTCGAAGACCGTGACCTCGCGGAGCATGCGCCCGACGACGCCGATGCGCGTGACCGGCGCCGGCGTGGTGGGAATCTTCAGCGGTTGCGGCGTGCGGGCATAGACCCAGATCTTGTAGCCCACGCCGCCGACGAAGATCAGCGTCGCCGCGTAGAACAGCACGGTGTACACCACTGTTACCACCGACATGTCATGCTCCCGTGTCGTCGGAACCCGCCGACGGGGCGCGAACGCCCCGGCCGGCTGTCGCCATGTTTCCAGGGCCCCCGAGAGGGCGGGCCTTTAAACGCAGCCGGTCGGCTTCGGCAGACCGGCGTATTTGCACGCCTGCTTGGCCGGGCCGTAGGGGAACAGCTCGTACAGGTACTTGCTGTTGCCCTTGTCGGCGCCCAGTTTCTTGCCGATCGCCTTGGTCAGCACGCGCACGGCGGGCGCGATCTGGTATTCCTCATAATACTCGCGCAGGAAGTTGATCACTTCCCAGTGATTGTCGCTCAGATCGCACTTGTCGATCGAGGCCATTTCCTTGGCGACGTCCTCGTTCCAGTCGGAACGGTTCACCAGGTAGCCTTCCTCGTCGGTCTCAATCGTTTGGCCGTTGACGGTAATTGATGACATTTTGCGTACTCCTCATCAGTTGATGACTGTCGGTTGATGCTCGAATTTGCCCCGGTCCGCTTACAACCAGGCTTGTACGGTAGCGTGCTCGGCGACCAGATCCACGAAGCCCGGGTAATCCACGAGCTTGATGCCGTCGATGGTCCGGTCCTGCATGCCGCGCGCCTCGATGTCCGGATAGAGCGCGTAGACCGCGACGTTCTTCATGGCCGCCTTGACCTTGTCGGTGTACGGCGTGCTCTTGAGCGCGCCGTACACGCCGTCCTCGATCAGCAGGATGGCGCTGCCCTTCTTGGCGTGAGTCAGACAGCTGTCGAGCGTGTTGCGCTCGAAGGGCGACTTGTTCACTGTGTGCAGCATCGTTCTCCCCTCAGAAGGTCAGGACCACGTCCTGCTGCTCCATGAGATCGGCCATCTCGGCGCGGCCCACGACTTGCACAGGGACGAGGAAATCTTTGTCGGTCAGCCCACGTTCCTCCATGGACTCCTTCTCCACGTACAGCTTCTCGATGTCGTAGCCCTCGAGCGCGCGATAGGTCGGGGAGAAGTTCTTCACGTCGATCGGCTTGGTGTGCTGGCCCTTGACGATCTGGTACACGCCGTCGTCGAGGAAGGCCAGGCTCACGTCCTGATCGAAGGCGGCCGCAATCAGCACCACCTCGAGCGACTCCAGCGCGTAGATCGTTCCGTACGGTGCCTTGCGGTTCACGTACAGGAACTTCTTGACGACGCCGCTGGTGTCCTCATCCATATCGATGCCACCGGTTGTCTCGGTCATAATCTCTGCTCTCCGGATAAATGCTCAGTCGCCGAACGTCACCAGGCGATCGGCCTGGATACCGGTTTCGATCAACTGGCCGAGACCGGAAATGCGGAAGCCCTCGGCCAGGTTGTTGTCCTTGATGCCGCGGCGCAGGGCGGCGGCGACGCACACGACCAGGTCGATGTCGTGCTCCTGGGCAAGTTTGGTCCAGCGGTTGACGATATGGCGATCGTCCTGCGGCGGCTCGGTGTTGTTGCTCGAGTTGTGCACGCCATCGTGATAGAAGAACACGCGATGGATGGTATGGCCTTTCTCGAGGACCGCCTTGGCGAACAAATACGCGGTATCCGACGCCTGGTGCGTGTACGGACCCTCGTTGACCAGTATTCCGAACTTCATCAGCTCCCCCTGAAGCGTTAGGGTATCGTTGATATCGCGGACGCGCGCCAGGCCGAACGCCTTGGCCGACCGCCCCCACGACAACCGCTCCCGGACCCGCGGTGACCGGATAGTACCGCCTCCGGCCGCGGAAACCATTGATCCGGGTCAATCCCCCTCCCCGGTGGGCCGGGGAGGGGGTCCGGCTCGGCGACGCCGCCCGCCTAGAAGCGGATATGCGTCGACGCGTTCAGGAAATGACGCGACCCGCGCCAGTTGTCGATGTGGAACTTGGTGAACGGCAGCTCGGTCAGCTCGAAGAACCGCGGCCAGCCGATGCGCTCCACCCAGTCGCCGACGCGCTCCCAGTCCTTGGCATCCTGCTTGTAGACCTGCAGGATCTTCTTGACGATGGCCGCCGCCTCCGGCCAGCGCGGCGGGTTGTTCGGGATGCCGGCGGCCACGAGCTTGTGGAACATCGGCTTGGAACGGGCGTTGGAGTTCTTGCCGCCCACCCAGATGGCGAGCTTGGAGTGCTCGGGGTCGTTGATCTGCATCGGCGGGCAGGGCGGGAAGCAGGCGCCGCAGCAGATGCACTTCTTCTCGTCCACTTCCAGCGAGGGCTTGCCGTTGACCATCGCCGGGCGGATCGCCGCCACCGGGCAGCGCGCCACGACCGACGGACGCTCGCAGACGTTGGCCACGAGGTCATGGTTGATCTTCGGCGGCTTGGTGTGCTGGACGTTGATGGCGATGTCACCCTGGCCGCCGCAGTTGATCTGGCAGCAGGAGGTGGTGATGTGCACGCGATTCGGCATGTCCTCGGCGACGAACTCGTCGTAGAGCTCGTCCATCAGCGCCTTGACCACGCCCGAGGCGTCGGTGCCGGGGATGTCGCAGTGCAGCCAGCCCTGGGTGTGGGAGATCATGGTCACTGAATTGCCGGTGCCGCCGACCGGATAGCCGGCGTCGTTCAGCGCCTGGATCAGCGGCTCGACCTTTTCCTTCTTCGTGACCGAGATCTCCATGTTGGAGCGGATCGTGAAGCGGACAAAGCCCTCGCCGTACTTGTCGATGATGTCGCACAGCAGGTTGATCTCGTAACCGCCGAGCTGGCGCTGGGTGCCGACGCGCACCGTCCACAGCTCGTCGCCGCTCTTGGCGACGTGGTGCAGCACGCCGGGGCGGGGACGCTCGTGCCAGGCCCAGTTACCGTAGTTCTTGATCATCAGCGGGTGCATGTACTGGAACCCGTCCGGGCACCCGGATTCGATCGGCTGACGCATGGTGTGTTGCTCTGCCATTCTTGCCTCCAAAAAATCTTCAGCTACGCGAGTAGTCTTTAGGTAGCGGTTGCGAAGAGGCCCACCCGTTTACCGCCCCGGGTGGGCCTCGTCGTGGCGCTGGCGCCGTTAGCCGGCCGCCTGCTTCTTACGCTCGATCCACTTCTCGGCTTCCTTGTCCCAATCGTCCATGCGCACGTAGGAGCTGATGCGCGGCGTGTTGATCATATTCGGATCGACGTCGACGCCGACGCCCTCGAGGAAGTTCACCAGGCCGATGCGCTCGATCATCTCGCCGCAGCGCTCGTGCTCCAGGCCGTTCTCCGCCCAGAAGTCGATGGTGTTGGCGGCCAGCTCCCGGATTTTCTCGTAATCCTCGTCGTTCTCGAGCTTCATGAACGGGACGATCACGGTGCCCATGGTGTCGCCGATCTTGAGGGTGCGCTTGCCGCCGATCAGCACGCTCACGCCCTTGTCGTCGCCCGGCGACAGCGCCTTGGTCATGACGTTGACGCAGTGCATGCAGCGCACGCAGTTGCGGTTGTCGACGTCCAGCGTGTCGTCGTCATTGAGCGACAGCGCCTTGGTCGGGCAGCGGTTGACGACGTTGTCGATGACGTACTTGCGGCTCTTCTTGGCGACGAAGGCCTTGACCTCTTTCTGGTCGACCTTCATGTCGTCGCGCCAGGTGCCGATCACGGCGAAGTCGGCGCGCTGGATGGAGTTCATGCAGTCGTTCGGGCAGCCCGAGACCTTGAACTTGAACTTGTAGGGCAGGGCCGGACGGTGCATGTCGTCGATGAAGTTGTTGACCAGCAGGCGGTGGATCTTCTGCTCGTTGCAGTTCGACTGCTCGCAGCGCGCCGCGCCCACGCAGGACATGGCGGTGCGCACGCACGGGCCGGCGCCGCCCAGGTCCCAACCGTACTCGTTGATCTCGTCGAAGAAGTGCTGGGTGTTCTCGGAGGTGGTGCCGATGAACATGATGTTGCCGGTCTGGCCGTGGAAGGCGATCAGGCCCGAGCCCCACTTGTTCCAGGAATCGGACAGCTGGCGCAGCATCTTGGTGGTGTAGTGGTTGCCGGCGGGCGGCTGGACGCGGAGGGTGTGGAATTCCTTCGACTCGGGGAACATCTTGGCGACTTCCGAGAAGCGCGGAATGATGCCGCCGCCGTAGCCGAAGACCGAAACCGTGCCACCCTTCCAGTAGCCGAGGCGGGTCTTGTAGGAGTGTTCCAGCTGGCCCAGCAGGTCCACCATCATATTATTGTCGTGCGCGAGGCGCTTCAGGCCCGTCACGAAGCTCGGCCAGGGGCCGCTCTCGAGCTGGTCGAGCATCGGCGTGTCGTGGAACGGCTTGGTGGACTTCTTCTCCTTGGGCAGATAGGTGGAGTGCTTGTCCGGATTCTTCGGTTTGACGGGTTGCTTCTGGGCCATTACTACCTCCTGTGCAGAGAAGGACCTACGTTCAGGCTCCACCGCCCGCTGCGGGCATTTGGAGCATCGTTTTTAGCCGGCGCCGGTCTCGGCCCCGGGACAACGCGGCAGGGCTTGAAAGAAAGCCCGTGACATCGCGCTCGTAGGCCGAGATCCACCGCGAATCCGCGCCCGCGAACCGCTCGTCACAAATTTGTAAACCGCCCCAGTGTAAGAACTAATGCCGGTATTACCCATCCTTCATTAGGGAGGGGTGATATGAGGGCGCGTATACCCCAAAAGGGATAGATGGGTCGGCGCGGACCCCGAAGACCACGCGTAAGCGCAATCTAATATATAATGCCGCCCCACGCCAGCGTTGCAGGAATAACGGCAAGCGCGCCGCAAAGCAAGGATAGCGGCGGGCAGGGCTTGCGTGATGAAGCGGTGACCTTATATACCTACACGCGATGAGAGATATCTTGTCCCCCAAGGCGCATCCCACAGGCGTGGCCGGCCGCGGCCCCGCGGCGGGGCCGTTCGCGCTGGACGATGATTCGGCCTACCGCCGCTGGCGGGAGTGGAAACTCGCGGCGTATCCGACCGAGGCGGCGGCCCTGGTGGTGGAGGTCGGCGATGCCGCCGCGCTCACCCCGGCCGAGCAGGACGCGATGCTGGCGGTATGCGCCAAGACCAATTTGGTCATCTATCGCAGCCGGGCACCGGTCGACAAGGATGGCGCGCGGCGTCTCGGCGAGCGCTTCGGGCTGCGCCGGCTGGACAGCAACCTGCTGGCCGACGAGGACAGTATCAGTTCGCTCCAGGTCGTGCCGGGGAAGTCGGGGCGCGGTTATATCCCGTATTCCAACCGCCGGCTGTTATGGCACACCGATGGCTATTACAATAGCGCCGACTGCCGCATCCGCGCCTTCCTGCTGCACTGCGCCTCGCCGGCGGCACGCGGCGGTGACAACGGCCTGATGGATCACGAGCTCGTGTATCTGCGCCTGCGTGACGAGAATCCCGAGCATGTGCGCGCGCTGATGGCGCCCGGCGCGATGACCATCCCGGCCAATGCCGAGGACGAGAGCGCCGCGCGCGGCGCGGTCAGCGGGCCGGTGTTCAGCGTCGACGCCGGCGACGGCAGCCTGCACATGCGCTACACGGCGCGCACCCGCTCGATTGCGTGGAAGGACGACGCGCCGACCCGGGCCGCCGTGGCCGCGCTCGAGCGGCTGCTGGCCGACGACGGCGCGGGCGTGTTCCACCACCGGCTGGCGGCCGGCGAGGGGCTGTTGTGCAACAACGTGCTGCACAATCGCAGCGCCTTCGAGGACGACGCCGGCAGCGGCGTCACTAGACTGCTGTACCGGGCGCGTTATCATGACCGGATCGACGGCACCCAGCTCGTCCGGCTGTGGGGCCGGGAGTGAACATGCTTTATCTGAGCGAGATACTGCTGCAGCACCACGACATCGACAGCTTCGAGCGCCTGCTCGATGTGGTGTCGCAGCGCGCCCAGCAGGGTGAGATGTTCTTCAAGATCGATATCAAGCCGCCCTATCCGGACACCCCCAACAACTGGGAAGACCGGCTGGAAGGTGCCTTCGTCGGTATCCATTCCATCACCACGCCGGGGCGCAGCCGCTAGTTGCCGGCGCGTCCCGACCGAACCGCACGAGTGACCGGCGCATGAAATACCTGAAAGACGATCCGTCGTTCCGCGACGCCGACAGCGGCGACGAGCTCAAGGAATCCACGCTGCTGCTCGAGAACCGCGTCGAGGAGCTGCACCGCCGGATGATCGAGCTGCCGGCCGGGCACGCGCCGACCGAGCGCGCCGGGCTGCTGCTCGAGCTCGGGAGCGCGCTGCTGCGCCTGGAGAAGATGGCGGACGCCTGGGACGCGGCGCGCGAGACCTTCGACATCGCCATCGCCGCCGAGCAGTGGGAGCTGGCGGCCCAGGCCTGCGACGTGCTGTTCGCCGCCGATCAGCCGCAGTCGCTGGCCGCGCTCGGCCAGGGCATCTGGCTGGCGGTGACTTTTCCGATGGACCCGGAGTTGACGGTCGCGATGCTGCAGCACGTGATCGACGAGACGCCGCCCGATTCGGACGGCGCGGCGGTGGCCGCGGCGGTGGCCCATTACATCGTCGATCTGCGCGCCGAGGACCGCGCGCGCGAGGACCTGCTGTTCTACACCAACAACATGATCGCCGCCGTGGCGCGCCGCCACGGCAACGTCCAGGAGCAGGCGCAGTTCGATTTCTGGATCAACAAGCTCGAATTGAGCGACCCGGCCAAGTTCCTGCCGCGCCTGCGCAACGTGGTGGACGTGCTGGTGCAGGACGACTGGTGGATCGACCGCGAGGCGCTTACCGCCAAGCTGCCGGTGAACTGAGGGCCAACGGGTACTTTGCAGCGCCGGCGGTAAGCCATTACACTGCGGCCGGCCGCAAGCGTGGAATCAGCGATGTACTGGGAAGAAGGCACAGACCAAGAGCGGTTTCGGGTCCCGGACGACGTCGTCGACGTCGTCTTCGGGATCGCCTGCCGCTGCCTGCCGGTGGATCACGCCCATGCGCTGCGGGTCGCGCTCACCGGGGCGCTGCCGTGGCTGAGCGAGGAGCCGCAGGCCGGCGTGCATCCCATCCACGTGGCCGACTCGGGCAACGGCTGGATGCGCCCCGCGGCGGCCGACGCGCTGCTCTATCCGTCGCGCCGCACGCGCCTGGTGCTGCGCCTGCCGCAGCATCGCATCCAGGACGCCAGCCGGCTCGAAGGCCGGACGCTCGTGCTGGGTGATCACCGCCTGACGGTTCAGACCGGCACGTCGCGGCCGCTCAGCGCGATCACCACGATCTTCTCGCGCTATGTCGTCGCCGACCCGGCGCACGACGAGGACGCCTTCCTGCGCTCGACGGCGGAGGCCCTGACGGCGCGCGGCATCCGGCCGAAGAAGATGCTGTGCGGCATCGCCCACCGCTTGCGCACGCCGGACGGCGAGGTGCGCACCCGCAGCCTGATGCTGGCGGATTTGAGCCCCGAGGAATCGGTGGCGCTGCAGCAGACCGGCCTCGGTCCGGAGCGGCTGTTGGGTTGCGGGCTGTTCATCCCGCACAAGGGAATCAAGGAGATCGGCAAGCCGCAGGACTGACAATCCACACGGCCGAACGACTTCTTCCACAAAACTTCCATATTCTATAAGAGGGGTAAATCGCAATGCCTTACGAGTTCAATGGCAACACTATCGACACCGACGCCAACGGCTTTCTCCTGAACCTGGACGACTGGAGCAGGGATCTGGCCGAGCATATCGCGCAGCGCGAGGGTCTGACGCTGACCCAGCAGCACTGGGATATCATCGACTACCTGCGCGACGCCTATCTCAACAACAACGGCGAGCAGCCCAACACCCGCCACATCGTCAAGGCGATGTCGGACAAGTGGAGCCGGAACGTCAGCCAGAAGGACGTCTACGACCTGTTCCCCAAGGACCCGAGCAAGCAGGGCGGGCGTGTCGCGGGGCTGCCGGAGTCTCGGCGTAAAGGTGGGTATTGAAGGCAGATACAAGAGGAAAGATGCAAGATACAAGTGACGGCGAGATCGGGGCGGCTCGCCCGCCTGCATCTCTTTGTCTCGTATCTTGTATCTTGAATCTTGTATCTTGAATCTCGCGTCCCGACACCTGTGTACTCCACGCTGGTCGACACCGATACTCTGGCGAATCATCTCGATGACCCCGCCTGGGTCATCATCGACTGCCGCTTTGCCCTGACCGACCCCGGGGCCGGGCGGCGGGCGTACGCGGCCGGGCATATTCCCGGGGCGCGCTATGCGCATCTGGACGAGGATCTGTCGGGCCCGGTCACGCCCGCCAGCGGTCGCCATCCTTTGCCCGATCCGCAGCGATTGGCGGAGCGCTTCGGGGCCTGGGGCATCGCGCCCGGCCGGCAGGTGGCGGCCTATGACGACAGCTTCGGTGCCATCGCCGCGCGCCTGTGGTGGCTGCTGCGCTGGCTGGGGCATCGCGAGGTCGCGCTGCTGGACGGCGGTCTGCCGAAGTGGACGCGCGAGGGCCGGCCGATGACGGCCGAGCCGCCGCGCGTGACGCCGGCGCACTTCGAGCCGCGGGTCGCGCCGGATGTCTGGGTCGACACCGCGTTCGTGGAGCGCGTGCGCGCCGACCCGAACTACCGCCTGATCGACGTGCGCGGCGAGGAGCGCTTCAACGGCGAGGTCGAGCCGTTCGACAAGGTCGCGGGGCATGTCCCCGGCGCCCGCAACGTCCCGTACGAGGACAACCTGGCGCTGAGCGGCGAGTTCCTGCCGCCCGACGAATTGCGCGCGCTGTACTCGGCGGTCCTCGGGGACGCGCCGCCGGAGCGCATGATCCCCATGTGCGGCTCGGGCGTGACCGCCTGCCATGCCGTCCTCGCGCTGGAACACGCCGGTCTGCCCGGCGCGCGCCTCTATCCCGGCTCCTGGAGCGAGTGGATCACCGATCCGCGGCGGCCGGTCGCGACCGGTTCCTAGGCGGCTTCCGCCGCCGCTCCGCGATTCCTGCGCGCCGTCGCATCGCAAACTGTTTTTCGTGGGCGCATTGATGGAACTGTCGGACGAAGATCATCTGCGACTGAACGTGCTGCTGCAGAATGTCGAGGCGGTGCGGATCGACGAGCAGGCGATGGTCGTCTGCGGCCTGTCGCCGCGCGGCGAGGCGCGCGTGCCGCTCAACCCCACCTGCCGCGACGACAAATACCTCAAGCTGGTGCGCGAGTTCCTGTCCGGGGCGGCGCTCGGTTCGCCGCGCGGCTATCCGCTGCACCTGGAGCGCTGGACGCGCATGGGACAGACCAAGGACACCTATCTCGCCGAGCTGCTGATGCTGGGCGAACCCGAGGCGGTCGCCGCCGTGGTCTGCGCCGAGGGGCTGACCGACGAACTGGCGCGGCGCGCCTGGTGGGCGGCGCCGACCGCCGAGAACGCCTGTCACATGCTGCGCCATGCCTGCGTGGTGCAGGGCCGGATGGGGCGGGTGCTGGTCGACTATCTGGTCGAGCATCTGCCCTTCGAGACCACGGCCGGCGCCATCATCCGCACCGTGCGGCTGCTGCTGCAGTCCGGCTTGCTGGATGCGCCGATCCGCCAGCGGTTGTGGGAGCGCGGCGCGCAGAAAAACGCCTATCGCATCGGCTTCCTGGCGGCGGTCCCGGACGATCTGCCGGAGCGGCAAGCGGCGCGCGCCGATCTTCCGCGCCACGCGCCGGCGCTGGCGTCGCTCGCCCGGCAGGGCAATGCGGCGGCCGGGCTGCTGGCCAAGCTGCTCGACAGCCCGGGCCAGGGCTTCCTCCACACCTGCGAGGCGATCGTGACGAAGATCGGCGATCAGGACGCGGTCGTCGCGCTGTTCAATCTCATCGGCGATTACTTCGCCGCGGCGCGCGCCGGGCGCGAATGCGGCGCCGATTTCATGCGGATCCTGGCCGAGACCCGCGCCGCCGTGACGGCGGCCGACGACGCCGGCGGGGCGGCCGCCGAGTTGCGCGCGCTGCGCGCCGCCCTGCCGGAGCTCGAGGCCGAGACGGTCGCCCTCGGCAGCCTGGCGCGGGTGAGCGAAACCCTGCTCAATCCGATCTTCGCCAAGACCACGGCATCCGGCTCGCTCATGCGCCGCAAGCTCGAGCCGATCACGCAGCCGATCGTCGAACAGTTCGGCCGGCTGCGGCGCGCGCCCGGTGGCTGAGGACCGCTCGGTACGGGTCGTTCACGTCGCGCTGAGCCTGCGCCTCACGGTCGGCGCGGACGTCCTGCGGCGCCGCGTGGGGGAACTGGCCGAGCGGCTCGGCGACAGGCTCGCGGAGCGGGTGCAGGCGGCGGTCGTGCACGACCGGATCGGTTACTTCCCGGCGCTCGACTATTTCGCCGGGCACGACGGTGTCGAGACGCCATTGCTGGACGCCGCGCGCCGGGTCGCGTCGGTGGCCTGCGATTACGCGCTCGATACCGTGCCGTCGCGCCTGTGGGGGATCTTCTCCAGCGTGAAGCTCGAACACGTCCAGGCGATGGCCTTCACCCTGCCGCGGGTGACGCCGCATCAGCCCGATGCGCGGACCGCCCTGGCCGCGCACTATTCCTCGGACACCGTGCGCCTCGACATTGTCCTCGGCATCGTCCAGAAGGGCGCGCCGAAGGAGGGTTATGCGCGCGCCGTCGCCAGTCGCGTGATCTGGAATCTGCGTGAGCGCTTCGAGGGCGTCGCGGTCACCGACGCGCGGGTTGTCGACGGGCAGGATTTTTAGAGTCCATCCGCGCCGAGCGTTGCCTACGGCGCCGCCGGGACGATGGCGATCTCCACGCGGTTGTTGTGGCGGGCAACGCGGTTCCAATCGCCGGCGGTCTGGGCGGTACCGGGAAGCGGATAACGCAGCAGCGGCGCATCCTTGCCCAGCGATTGCAGCTCGATGCGGACCGACGGACTGTTGGCCAGCGGCGACGTCGCCAGGAAGCGCGCGAATCCCAGCGATTGGCGGGCGCCCCAGGCGCTGGCCTGCTCGACGCTCATTCCCATGACCTGGCAGGAATCGAAGGGCTGGTCGTCGCCCGGCAGACGCGTCAGACCGAGCGGCGAGCGCACCATGCAGAACTCGCCGACATGCGTGGTGACGCGCACCGTGCCGCGGAATTCGACGGCCGACAGGCGCGTCAGGACTTCGCTGAGCAGCACCACCTGCTCGTCGCCCAGCAACGGTCGGTCGTATTCCACCTGGCCGTTGAGATTGGCGGCCCACTCGAGGGTGCGGACGAGCTGGGCACGGTCGCTGAGCCGCTCGCCGCGGTTGCGCGCGAGCTGCTCGCGCAAGCGCGCGTTCTCGGCCGCGAGCCCGTCGTCGGCGACCGGGGCGGGCGCCGCGGCCGGCGGCGACGCCGGTTCGGCGGCCGGCGGCGACTCGCGCGTCACCCAGGCGTTATAGATCATCAGGCTGGCGGCGATGGCGACGCCGACGGTCGCCAGCACCAGCGCCGGGCGGCGCAGCGCAGCGGCGGGTGGGGCGGCGGTCGCGGCGCCGATGCCGCCGAGCTCGTCGCGCAGACGCTCGATGACGCGTTCGGCGACGGCGTCGTGCTGGGCGAGCAGTTCGTGGCGCAGGGCGGCCCGCTGCTCCTCCAGCAGCGCCTTGACCCCGATGTCGAGCCCTTCGGCGTGAAAGGCTGCGGCGCGCCTGGCTATCGCGTCCAGCGATTCGGACGATTCGGGCGCGGGGCCGGGAGCCGATACGGCGGCCGCGTCGCCGCGGCCCGTCATGGCCCGCGGCGCGGCCGCGACATCGGCGCCGAGCTCCAGTCGCTGCAGGATGCGATCGAGCTCGGCCTGATTCACCGGCTTGGCCAGGACATCGGCCGCCCCCAGGGCGCGCGCCTGGCCCATGTAGGCCTGCCCCTCGCGCGAGGTGTACATGACAACCGGGATGGCGGCGGTGATCGGGTTGCGCTTCAGTTCGGACATGGTCTGAAAGCCGTCCATGCCGGGCATCATGTGGTCGAGGAAAATGACGCTCGGCGGCGCGTTGCGCCGCAGGTGGTCGAGCGCGTCCTCGGCCGACTCGGCGGTGTCCACGTCGAGTTGGCGCTGTTCCAGCAGCCGGCGCAAAGTGACGCGCGCGAGCTGTGAATCGTCCACCACCAGGGCGCGTTTGGGCATGGGCCGTCCGGGCACGGTTGTCAGTACCTAAAGATTATAGGCGCTTCGCGGCCGCCGGCGCCCCGCGGGCGCGGTCAGCGCGCGAACACCTGGTCCCAGTCCGCGAACGCCTTGAACTCGAGCGCATTGCCGCTCGGGTCGAGCAGGAACAGGGTCGCCTGCTCACCGGTCTGGCCGGCGAAGCGGATAGTCGGTTCGATGACGAAGCGGACGCCGGCGGCGCGCAGCCGGTCGGCGAGTGCGCGCCAGTCCGCCATCTCCAGGATCAGCCCGAAGTGCGGCACCGGCACGTCATGCCCGTCGACCGGGTTGTGCGCGGCGACGCCGGCGCGCGCCGGCGCCAGGTGTGCGACGATCTGGTGGCCGTAGAGATCGAAATCGACCCACTGTTCGCTGCTCCGTCCCTCGCGGCAACCGAGCACGCCGCCGTAGAAGGCGCGCGCCTGCGCGAGGTCGTGCACCGGAAACGCGAGATGGAACAGGGCGCGGCTCATGTGCTTCTCATTCCTGCTTCTCCAGTTTGAGCGCCGCCGAGTTGATGCAGTAGCGCAGGCCGGTCGGCGCCGGACCGTCGTCGAACACGTGACCGAGGTGGGCGCCGCACTGGCGGCACAGCACCTCGGTGCGGCGCATGAACAAGCTGGCGTCCGTCTCCTCGGCGACGTTCTCCTCCCGCAGCGGCCGGAAGAAACTCGGCCAGCCGGTGCCGGAGTCGAACTTGGTGTCGGCGCCGAACAGCTCGGCGCCGCAGCCCACGCAGCGATAGACGCCCGGATCCTTGCAATCGTGATACTCGCCGGTGAAGGCGCGCTCGGTGCCCTTTTCGCGCATCACGCGGTACTGCTCGGGGGTGAGCCGGGCGCGCCATTCGGCGTCGGTTCTGGTGATCTTCGGTTTCATGTCGGTGTTCCTCCTGACGCTGTCATCAGCGACCGCGCCGTGGGCCGTCAACCGGCCTGCCACGCTGTGCCGCGGCCGGGCCGGGCCGGCCGACCCCACCGCGCTCTGCGCATTGAAAAAATGCATAAGAAACAAGCGCTCCGCCACAGATCTTCGGGTAGACACTCACGGTCCGTGGCGCATTGGGAGACATGGTACGGAAAGTGCTACTCAGAGGAAAGACAGGCCTGGCCTGTCGGTAACGAAGAATTCTGATCAGGGCAACCTGCGGCGAAAGCCCCAGGGCGCAAAGTCACCGGTCTAAAGGGCTCGACCCCAGGACAGCGGGATTGCCGGAATCCATCCATTGGCGCGATTCGGGGCGCAGGATGGCCCTGGGACACGCGTCTGGCAATCGCTGACCGAACCGCCGACCGATGACCGCGCGCAACCGAAAGGAGTGCGGGTCATGACCACAATGATGTGTCTGGAACGGCGGGCTGTCGGCGCAGCGCTTCTGGTGGCCGCGCTGCTGGCGGCGCCGCTCGCGCAGGCCGGCGATCTCAGCCTGCTGATAAACGGCAAGGCGATTCATATCAACGCGCCGGCGACCGCCAACTACAACGAGCGGAACTGGGGCGGCGGGCTGCACTACGATTTCGACCCCGTGAAGCGGCACTGGGTGCCGTTCGTCACCGCCTCCGGTTTTCGCGACTCCTACAAGCGTCCTTCCTATTATGCCGGCGGCGGCATCATGCGGCGCTACGCCATCGCGCCGTCGCTCGACGATTTGCGCGCGGATATCGGAGTCGTCGCGTTCTTCATGACGCGCGAGGACTACAAAGACAACGATCCGTTCTTCGGCATCCTGCCGGTGCTTTCGCTGGGCACCGACAAGGTCGCGCTCAATATCACCTATGTGCCCAAGGTGCATCCGAAGATGACGGCGTTGGTGTTCTTCCAGCTCAAGCTCAAGCTGATGGAATTCTAAGAAACCCGACGCCAAGGTGCGAACATACAAGGACCGCAGGCAAGTAATAAGTTAGTCCTGTTGAATCTTACAGATCCCCGCGGACGGTGTCAGAACGGTGTTTCGAAGAACGCGAATTTCCGCGCCCAATCTGGCGAAATCGCCGCGGGGAATATCCGGAGTATTTCCTGAACGCCTTGCCGAAGGCGGCCGCCGACTGGTAGCCCGCGGTCTCCGCGACGCGGGCGAGTGACAGCCGACCGTGTTGCAACAGGTCCATGGCCCGCGACATGCGCAGCTGCACCAGATACGCAATCGGTCCGTAGCCGAGCAATTGTTGAAAGCGCTTGGCGAAGGCGGCCCGGGAGGCGTTCGCCTCGCGTCCGAGCTTGGCGACGGTCCAGGCCCGTTCGGGCGCGCGATGCATGGCCGCGATCGCTCTGCCCACCGAGGGGTCGGCGAGGGCGGCGAACAGGCCCCTCGGCGCCTGCCGCTGTTCGGTCCAGGCGCGCAGCAGGTAGAGCAGTAGGCTTTCCGTCAGCCGGTCCATGAGCACCCGCGAGCCGTCGCCGGTGGCTACGGCTTCGCGGTCGATCAGCGACACCAGGGCGGCGATCTGCCGGGTGTCGTGTCCGGCGCGGATGTGCATGACCCGCGGCAACAGCCGCAGCAAGGGATGGGTGGCGAGGCGCTCGAACCGGTAGTAGCCGCATAGGAAAACAGTGGCTGGCCCCTTCCGGCCGTGGTTGAGTTGCGCGAAGTTCGCGAGCGCGGCGTCATCCATTACCTTGGGCGGCGCCGCCGTCGATGTCCCGCGCCACAGGCGGTGGGGATCGCCGAAGGGCAGCACGACGATGTCGCCCGGCGCCAGCCTGACCGTTTCGGGATCCGCCTCCTCGCCGAGATGCCGGAATTCCGCCTCACCCTGCTCGATGACGTGAAACAGCATGTGCGGACCTTCGGCCGCCAGAGCCATTTCCCAGTCTCCGCGGTACGCGCAGCGGGCAAAAATGCCGCCGGAGAAACGCATTTCCGCCAGGACCTGATCGAGCAGGGGGATCATAACGCGGTGTGTGATATGAGACGATTGGACTAGAAATATAGACTTATCGCTATCGAACGTCCACTCCTCAAGCGCTATGGTTTGCATGGCCCGGACACGAGTCCCGGCTCAAAACCCCCGTTTAGGAGAGACACGATGAAGACGGTTTTCCTGCGCATCCTGGTGGCAAGCTTCGTTCTGGGCGGCAATGCCGCCTGGGCGGGATCGGACGTCAACGCCGACTCGCAGGGCGTGGCGCTGCACGGTTACGATCCGGTCGCCTATCACGCGGCCGGCAAACCGACGAAAGGCCAGGTGAGGTACCAGGCCAGTCATCGGGGTACGACCTATTACTTTTCATCGGCCGCCAACCGCGATCGCTTCCAGGGTCAACCCGACCGCTACATTCCCCAGTACGGTGGTTACTGCGCAATGGGTGCGGCGCTGGGCAAGAAGCTCGACGTCGACCCCCTGGCCTGGCGCATCGTCGACGGCAAGCTCTATCTCAACGTCAACGCCGACATCCAGCGGAAGTGGCTCACGGATGTGCATGGCCACATCGCCCAGGCGGACCGCAACTGGTCCGATATCCGCGACAAGGATCCCCGCGGGCTTCAGTAGGCCGCCTGGGGAAACCAGAACGTAAACCGGACCGGGCAATCTTCGAGGAGACAGCATGATGAAAGCCGCGATTGTGGTTCTTGCCGATACCGAAACGCATGAGGGCCTCGGGCGCGTTGTCAACGCCCTCGAGGCCGTCAAGGAATTCAAGGAGGCGGGCGATGATGTCCGGCTGATCTTCGATGGCGCCGGCACCAAGTGGGTCGTCGAACTGAGCCGGCCGGAGCACAAGGCGCATGCGCTTTATGCGGCGGTTCGCGACAAGGTGACGGGCGTATGCGGCTTTTGCGCCGGAGCCTTCCGCGTGGAGGAGGAGGTGCGGACGATCGGGGCGCCGCTGGACGAAAGTTACGATGGGCATCCGAGCTTCCGCCGGCTGCTCGCGGACGGCTATTCGATCGTGACATTTTAGTCGCGGCGTAAGAAATCGTCCGCTCATCCGTCTACTACGCATGGGCGATCGCCGGGCGCGACGGCCGGATCGGTGATTGTCCTGTAAAAGGTGAGTATGCCGATCGGATCGGCCGATTGGCAGTTGTTCGAAACGTTCCACCACGCAACCTGAATCGGAGACCCATCCCATGAAACAGACGCATGCCCTCATTCTGAGCGCCATCGGCGGTGTTCTGGCCCTCGGCATCGCCTCGGGCGCCGCCGCGGCGGAGAAGAACGTCGAGAAGTGTTACGGTGTCGTCAAGGCCGGCAAGAACGACTGCCAGACGGCGACCAGCGCCTGCGCTGGCACGGCGACCAAGGACGGCCGGAAGGAAGCCTGGATTTACCTGCCCAAGGGCAGCTGCGACAAGATCGTCGGCGGCTCGCTCAAGCCTGGGAAGGGCTGAGGAATGACGCGCACGCCCGTCGCCCCGGGTGCAGCCACCCCGACCTCGGTCGGGGTCGGCCTGCGCGCGCCGCATTATCGGGATGTCCTGACCGCGCGCCCGGCCGTCGGATGGTTCGAGGTGCACAGCGAGAACTACTTCGGCGCGGGCGGTCCGCCGCAGCGCTATCTGGAGCAGGTACGCGCGGATTATGCGTTGAGCCTGCACGGTGTCGGGCTCTCGCTCGGGTCGACCGATCCGCTCAACGCGCGGCACCTCGGCCGATTGAGGGGGCTTGTGGCCCGCTACGAGCCGGCGCTGGTTTCCGATCATCTCTCGTGGAGCTCGATCGGCGGTCGTTATCTGAACGATCTCCTGCCGCTGCCTTACACCGACGAGGCGCTCGCGCACGTCGTCGGCCGCATCCGCGCGGCGCAGGATCTCCTGGGACGCCGGCTGCTGATCGAGAATCCCTCGACCTATCTTCAATTCGGCCATTCGACGATTTCCGAATGGGAGTTCCTCGCCGAAGTCGCGCGTGCCGCCGACTGTGACATTCTGCTCGACGTGAACAACGTTTACGTGAGCGCCTGCAATCACGGCTTCGATCCCGGCGCCTACCTCAATGCCATGCCGCCCGAAAGGGTGAAGGAGATTCACCTGGCCGGCCACACGCGCAAGTCCTATCCCGAGGGCGAGATTCTGATCGACACGCACAACGCCCCGGTCGCGGAGCCGGTGTGGGCGCTCTACCGGGAGACCCTGGCGCTGATTGGCCCGCGTCCGACGCTCATCGAATGGGACACCGACCTGCCGCCCTTCGCCGTGTTGCTCGAGGAGGCGGCGCGGGCGCGCGCAGACCTGGAGGCGCTCGATGCCGTCGCTGCGTGAGCTGCAACTGGCCTTCGCCGACGCGCTGCTCGCCGACGGGCGCGCCGTGGCCGCGCACATCCGGCCCGGCCGCTTCGCACCGGAGCGCCACCTCGGTGTCTACCGCAACAACGTCCATACGACCCTGACCGACGCGCTCGGCGATATCCATCCGGTCGTCCGCCGCTTGGTCGGTGACGAGTTCTTTGCCCATGCCGCCGGAAGGTATTTGCGCGCCCATCCCCCGGCAAGCGGGAACCTGCACGACTTCGGCGACCGGTTCGCGGCCTTCCTCGCGGGCTTCGCGCCGGCCGCGGGCCTGGTCTATCTCCCGGAAGTCGCCCGGCTCGAATGGGCCTGGCACGAGGCCTTTCACGCGCCGGAGGCGCCGCCGCTCCGGGTCGAGACGCTGGCGAGGGTCGCGCCCGCCGATTACCCGCGGCTGCGTTTCCGGTTGCACCCGTCGGCGCGGCTGGTCGATTCGCCGTACCCGGTGCTGCGCATCTGGCAGGCGAACCAGCCGGACTACTCGGGCGACGCGATCGTCGATCTGGACGAGGGCGGATGCCGGGTGCTCGTCATCCGCCGCGGGTTTTCGGTGGAGCTGCGGGAGCTGTCCGAGCCCGAGTTCGTTTTGCTCGCGTCGCTGGCCGATGGCCGTCGTCTGGAGGAGGTAATCGGCGCTGAGGTCGCGCGCGTGGAGAATATCGATCCGTCCAGCCTGCTTCGCCGCTGCGTCGCGGACGAGGTGGTCGTCGATTTTTCAGTGTGAACACGAACTCTATCGAGGAGCAACGCATGTCCGAGCTTTCCCGGTACCTGGCAGCTTTCAGCGGCTCCGTGGTTCAACCCTGGCATCGCGGACTCCGGTTCCTCGCCCCCTTGGGCGACCTCGCGATCCGGCTCTACGTTGCGAACGTCTTCTGGAAGTCGGGACTCACCAAGGTCGCGAGCTGGGACACGACCGTGATGCTGTTCACGCACGAGTACCAAGTGCCGCTGCTCTCTCCGGAGCTCGCCGCCGGGCTCGCCATCATCGTTGAACTCGTTTTTCCCGTCCTGCTGGTCCTGGGCCTTGCCGGCCGGTTCAGCGCGTTCGTGCTGTTCGCCTTCAACATCATGGCCGTTATCTCCTATCCGGAGCTCGCCGATGCCGGGCGCCAGCAGCACTATGTCTGGGGTCTGCTGTTGCTCGTGCCGCTGCTGCACGGCCCGGGCAGCCTCTCGCTCGACCATATAATCGGTCGCTGGTGGGCGCGTGCGGCCGGCGTCGCAAAATCGCCATGAAGCGCGCAACGACCCTGCCGGTTGATTTTCTGGTCGACGAGGCCGGGACGATCCAGGTCGCGTATTACCGCAGGGACGAGGGAGACCACCTGCCGTTCGAGCGGGTGAAGCGCTTTTCCCCGGGCGTGACGTAAATCCGGTGCCAGGCGATGCGGTCCGCGCATACACTCAAACGCTGGCTTGGCATCCCCGGAAGCGCACTCGCGCGTTACCTCAACCGGCCGGTCCGGGGATACGAGCCCTTCGCCATAACGGACCCGGTAAAGCTCGCCGCCGTTCTCCAGCCGGCGGATGTGCTGCTGGTGGAGGGCAACCGCCGGATCAGCACCGCGATAAAATACCTTACCCAGTCCACCTGGTTGCACGCGGCGCTCTATGTCGGTGATTACCTCGAGACCGGCCGGGGTCTCGCCGCCCCGGTGTTGATCGAGGCGGATCTCGAGCAAGGCGTGGTCGCCGTGCCGCTTACGAAGTATGCCGCTCTCAACACCCGGATCTGCCGTCCCGTTGGCCTCACGCCCGAGGAGCGCCGGCAGCTGTGTGAGTACGCCGTCGCACGCCTCGGGTAGGCCTACGATCTCAAGAACGTGATCGACCTGGCGCGCTATCTGCTCCCGGTTCCGCCGGTGCCCGTCGCCTGGCGCCGCCGCATGCTCGCGCTCGGCAGCGGGGACCCGACGCGCGCCATCTGCTCCACGCTGATCGCGCAGGCGTTCCAGTCCGTGCGCTACCCGATTCTCCCGCACATCGAGCGGCGCGTGTCCGCGGATCCCAAGCCCGGCTACGCGGCGCGCGAGATCCTGCACATCCGGCACTACAGCCTGTTCGCGCCGCGAGACTTCGACATTTCACCGTATTTCCGCATCGTCAAACCGGCCCTGGAAGCCGGATTCAGCCACCGCAACCTGGTGTGGGGAGATCAAGCGGTCACAACTCGCCCCACATCCTCACCAGGTTAATATAGGCATGATTGACCTGCGCGGTCTCGGGCGCGTCCGGGGCCTGGGCGCGCAGCGTCTCGCGCGCCTGGTGGAGCTCGTGCAGCAGCTCGCGGCGCGCCGGGTCGCGCACCAGGCTCTGCACCCAGGTCACCGCCACCAGGCGCTCGCCGCGCGTCACCGGGCTCACCCGGTGCAGGCTGGACGCGGGGTAGAGCACCGCGTCGCCGGCCGGCAGCTTCACGCGCTGGTCGCCGAACGGGGTGCGGACGGTCAGCTCGCCGCCGTCGTAGTCCTCCGGCGCGTTCAGGAATATCGTGACGGCGATATCCGAGCGGTAGATCATCCCGTCGGCGCCCATGATCGGATCGTCGATATGCTCGCCGTAGCTCATGCCCGGCGCGTAGCGCGCGTAGTACGGCGCGGCGACGTGCAGCGGCAGCGCGGCGCTGCGGTAGACCGGATGCTGGACCAGCCGGCCCATGACCAGATTGCTGAGCGCCGCCAGCTCCGGTGCGCCCGGGTCGACTTCCTGGTTCTGCTTGACCCGCGCCGCCGCGGCACCGGCCGACAGCCGCCCGTCGACGAAACGCGCGCGCGCCAGCGTGCCGCGCACCTGCTCGAGCTCGGCGGCGGACAGCAGCGTCGGGACGTGCACGAGCATCGTGGCGTTACACGCCGAGCCGCGCGCGCGCCGCGCCGCTGTCGATGGCGGACCGGACGCGGTCGGCGGCGGCGCGCAGCGAGTCGGCGCGGCGCAAATGCCAGAGCGCCAGCGCCCCGGCATAGACGAGACCGTCGCGCGTCGGTCCGGGCGCGCCGTCGAGCGCGGCCAGGCCGGCGGCCGCGGCCGCCCGGGCCGCGGCCACGGGATCGAACGGCGCCGCCGCGTCATCATCCTCGCCGCGCGCCAGCTCTTGCGGCAGCGGCGGCGCGCGCAGCGTTTGCGCGATGCCGAGCTCGGCGGGATCGAGATCGACCGATTGCTCGGGGCCGCGGTCGTGGTAGTAGAACGCCTTGCCGGCCTGGCGCAGCGACGGGATCACGCCGCCCTCGACGCCGCGCACGATCAGCGCAGAATCGAAGCCGGCATGGCGCGCGAGCAGCGCGTAGATGCGCGGATAGGGTTTGTGCACATAGCCCGAGATCAGATGCGTGCGCCGGCGTCCGCGGATCGGCCCGGTGACGGTCTCGACCGTGGTGATCACCGGGCGCTTGACGATCAGGCTGCGGAAGTCCGCGAGCGCGTGCAGCCGCGGGCAGAAGTGGCGCTGGTCGATATAGCTCCAGCCGATGTCGGGGTCGCCGAGCCGGGCGGCGGCCTCCGGCGGCGCGAGATCGACCGGCAGGCCGCAGGCCGCGAGCACCTGGCGATGGGTGACGCCGTACTTGGGCCCGACCGATTCCACGCCGTGCGAGACCGCCGGCAGGCCGCAGGCGGCCAGCACCGCGGGCAGGAAGGGCGAGGCCGGCAGGCTGCGGGTGTAGCCGTCGTAGGGATCGGCGAGGTCCACGACCTCGTCGACCGGCGCAATCGCGGTCAGGGTCTGCTCGCGGATCGCATCGAGCACGCCGAGGTTCTCGTCGTCGGTCTCGCGCTTCATGCGCAGCGCGATCAGGAAAATTCCGGCCTGCACCGGATCGACCCGGCCTTCGAGGACGTAACGCATGCCGGCGCGCGCCTCGTCGAGACTGATGTCCTTGCTGAGCTCCGGGCCGGTGGCGATGCGCTGGATGATGGAGCGCATGGTCAGGCGCGGATCGGCGTTGGCGTGGACGGGGTTCATCATGCGACTCGTTGGGGGTTCATGCGCCGGCCAGCTCGACGAGGATGCGGTCGCGGTCGACGCGTACCGGGTAGGTCCGCAGGCGCGCTTCGGCCGGCTCTTCGAGGGCCTCGCCGGTGCGCAGGTCGAAGCGGCTGCCGTGCAGCGGGCATTTGACCAGCCCGCCCTTGAGGCTGCCCCGGCACAGCGAGGCGTCTTCATGGGTACAGGTGTCGTCGGTGCAGTAGTAACTGCCGTCGACGTTGGCCAGCAGCAAACGCAGCCCGGCGACGCTCACGCACTTCATTTTTCCGGGGGCAAGTTCCTCGATCGAGGCGATGCTGACGAAACCCATGGTGAATGCCGCTGCCGCTGGCCGATGTTGGCGTATGGCGGCATTATACCGGCTGCCGCGGCACCCGCCAGCGGGGCCGGCCGGTATTAACCACGGCGGGCACGGGGATAATCCGCACGGGCGATCCGGATCAGCGAAAGAACAGGCTGATCCCGCCGCCCAGGATGATCCAGGCCACGACGCCCCGGAACAGCCGCTCGTTGAGCTTGAAGTGCAGATGGTTGGCGAACCACAGCGCCAGCGCCAGGAACGGCCCCGACACCAGCATCATCACCAGGATCTCGCGGCTGAAGGTCGCGTTCACGACATAGCCGCCGGCCCGGAACAGATTCAGGCAGAGAAAGAACGCCAGCGCGTAATTGCGCACCACGGTCTTGTCCGGGAAGCTGCCCATGAGCCGGGTCATGGCGATCGGTCCGCTGATGCCGAACAGCGCCTGCGAGACGCCGGCGAGCGTGTCGAGCGCGCGCGCCGCGAGCGGCGAAAGTGTCAGCCGGCCGGGCGCGATCACTAGGTACAGGCCGAACAGCGTGATCACGCCGGCCAGCAGGTAGTGAAACACCGTCGTCGAGAACTGGTAGAACAGATACAGGCCCGCCACGCCGCCGAGCGTCGCGAAGCCGAGCATCTTGCCGAGGAAGGCGAGCTCCACGGTGCGCGGTGAGCGCGCGAGGCCGATGCCGCCGACCAGGATCTGCGGCAGCGTCGAGTAAATCACCAGGGTCTTGGCGTCGAACCAGAAGCTCAGCAGCGGCAGCATCAGGATCGTGCCGGCCAGTCCGAACACGATCTCGAACGAGTAGGTGAGCATACAGACCACGGTAAGGATCACGACCGGCAGCATGCCGCCCTCTTGGATTCTCTCGCTACTTGCTACTTGCTACTTGCTACTGCATTACACAAAACACAGCCAGGTCGTGGCGATGTACTTGACGCCGGATTCCATCGCCTGGGCGCGATGGATATGGGTCCAGAACGGCGGGAACAACACCAGCTTGCCTTCCTCCGGCTGCACGCCCAAGTCCTGGAGGGCGAACTCGGTGGCGCCGCCGGGACCGGGCACGTCGTTCAGATACCAGATCGCGACCAGCTGACGGGTCATGAACTCGCCGGGCCCGCTGTCGACATGCCAGTGATAGTACTCGCCGGGCCGGTAGCGCTGCAGGTTGTAACCGAGATCCTTGAAGCGGTTGGCGGCGAAGAACGGGAACTGGCGCGCGATCTCGCGCAGCGCGCCGCCCAGCGACTGCCGCAGGATTCCGTCGATATCCTGCCAGTCCTCGCGCCCGCTGATGAACAGGTCGGTGGACTTCTTGATCGCGGCCTCTTCGGACTGGGTGACGCCGATGTGGCCGGGATATTGCTGATCCTGCCGGGCCTCGAAGCGCCCGATCATCTCGCGGCAGACGTCGCCGGGCAGGGCCCCGGGGATCTCGTAGATGAAGCTGCCGGATTTGATCTCGCGCACGGGCCGGCCGACCGCTCAGGACCCGCTGCCCAGCAGTTCCTCGAAGCGCTCGTCGAAGGCCTCCAGGCGCGCGGCCCGCGCCTCCGCCTCGGTCGCCAGCAGCGGCGATTCGATCCACTGGCCGGTGCGGCGGTCGAGGCGCGCGAAGCGGTAGGCCTTGCCGACGCGATAGACCTCGGTGACGTCGCGACCGGCCTGCTCGATCGCCTGCTCGCGGCGGCGCGCGGCCGGGCGCGGCGCGGCGGCGCGCGGCGGCGGCGCCGGTTGGGTGTCGTAGAGCAGGCGGGTGTTGAGCATCTCGCCGCCGGTGTCGATGTCGACGCCGGTGACGCCGGGGATGCGCTTCACGATATAGGCGGCCATGAGCTCGATCATGTTGCGGTTCTCGCTGGCCAGCGACACCAGCAGGCGGTCGGCGGCGATCTGCGCGCGCTGCTCGGCATTGGGCGACTCCACCCATTCGGGTCCCATGCGCCAGCCGCGGTCCATGTCGCGGTCCATCATCCGGAAAAAATCGTCGGCGTCGAGCAGCTCGTCCGGCACCTCGATCCAATGAGTACGTTCGTCCACTTTAACGGTCAGTCGCATGCCTCGCTCTCGTCAATGCCGGCGGCGGCCCGGCTGGGCCGCTCCCGGGGCGCGATTATAGCCTCGATCGGCGTGATGCGAAAAAGCCGCGTGGTGTGGCACGGAGAATGCGGGGAGAATCGGGGAGATCGTTCCGGCGGTCAGGCCGCGCGCGCGGGGTCGAGGAGGGTCTCGATGGCCGGGCCGGCCTCGGTGCCGCGTTCGGTGTGCAGGCGCAGCATGGTGCGCGCGGTGTCGAGCCAGCGCTCGCTGCCGATCGTCGCGGCCTCGTCGATGGCGCGCGCCTCGCCGTCCACGGCCCAGCGACGGTAGGCCGCGACCAGCTCGGGCGCGAGATAGCGGCGCATGCCGCCGAAGTTGGCGAAGTAGAAGTGCAGCGCCGCCGCGTCGTTGCGCGCGGCGAGTGCCGGCAGCGTCTGCAGGCAGTCGGCCAGCAGGTCGCGCACCGCGCGCGCCATGATCTCGGCCTTGGAGCGCGCG
>DASWHF010000023.1:0-3795 GCA_036393295.1 Acidiferrobacterales bacterium | reverse complement strand
CGGCGGTGAAGGAAGAGCTGCGGATTTAGGCTGGGCCGGCGGCATGGAATGCCGCCCTACGCGGGGGGGCGGCGTCATGGGAATGCCGCCCTACGCGGTTATCCCAGCGGTAGGTCGGCAATCCTTTGCCGACCGGTCAGTTCAGCACCCGCGCCCGCATGCAGGATCGAGATCTTGCCGCGGGCGTCTTCGGCCAGCGCCGTGCACGACTCGACCCAGTCGCCGCAGTTGTAGCTGACGATCCCCAGGCGGATCTGGCGGGTCTCGGCGTGGTGCGTGTGGCCGCAGACCACGCCCTTGAGGTTGTCGGCGCGGCAGCGCGCCATGACCTGTTCGTCGAATCCCGACAGGTACTGCACGGCGGACTTCACCGCCAGCTTGATCTTCGCCGACACCGGCACCTCGGGCAGGGCGAAGCGGTGCAGCAGCCCGTTGAGCTTCTCGCCGCCCCACAGCAGCGCCTCGTAGCCGACGTCGCCGGCGTGCGCCAGCCACGGCATCTGCGTCATCACCACGTCGTAGCGGTCGCCGTGGACCACCAGCAGGCGGCGGCCGTCCGCGGTCGTGTGCACGACCTCGTTGGCCAGCCGCACGCGCCCGAGGCGCAACTGCTTCGACACGAACTGGCGCATGAACTCGTCGTGGTTGCCGGTGACGTAGTACACCTTGGTCCCGTGCCGGGCCTTGGCCAGGATCGCCTTGATCACACGGGTGTGGTCGGGCGTCCAGAAAAAGCGCTTCTTCAGGCGCCAGCCGTCAAAGATGTCGCCGACCAGGTACAGCGTCTCGCAGTCGTTCTCGGCGAGGAAGCGCGTCAGCCGCCGGGCCTGGCAGCCCGGTGAGCCGAGGTGCACGTCGGAGATCCACAGCGTGCGGTGGCGCGAAAGCGGTGCAGATCCATCGAACATGACTCAGTGACTCCGCGCCGCCTGAAGCGCGCAGCTTTCCATCGTGTACCTGTCGCGGCTGCCTGCGAAGGCGGACTTGACCCGTTCGCCCGGAGCGATCGGCTGGAAGCCTTTGGCATCGCAGTAGAACGTCCCCGAATTCTTGCCGCACAGCTCGGCGATGCGCAGCGCGGACGCGCATCGCTGGCGGTTCTCCGCGTGGCGCGCGGCGTCGCGCTCGTCCAGCGGTTTCTGGCGCGCCTGCACGCGCGTGGCGATGGCGAGCCCTTCCTGCACGGCCCGCGTGCGCCGCGGGCTGGCGTAGCCGATCTCCCAGTCGCCGGGGGATGCCGCCTCGAGGTCGAAGAGCGAGGGGACGGGCGTGCTCGGGTCGTGCAACAGGCCAGGGTCGGCGGCACTGGTGCCGGTGGCGCAGGGCGTGTCCTGGTAGGCGACGTCGGCCGGCCCGGTTACGCAGCGATACACCGGCCGCGCATCGGCCATGGCGCTGAATGCCGCCAGGAGCAGGAACGGCACCACGATGGATTTCATGGGCCGCAGCCTGACGAATCGGAGCGCCGGCGTCGGTGCGCTGGCGCTCTTGCGTTGCGTCAGGTTTTCATGATCTTGCGGCCGACTTTGCTGCCGGGGCGCGGTGGGTGCGCCAGCGCACCGACCCCGCGGCGCGCCGCGCCTATCGTTCAGCGCTAACCGATCCCGGCACCCGCAATCTCGCGGGCCGACGGATTCAGAGAGGTCACCATGAACGATTCCAACGCAACGCAGACGAATGCCGAACCGGCGAAAGCGCCGGCCACCTACACGCCGGCTCCGGCCAAAGACAAGGACGTCACCGCGGTGCCGACGACTCCGGCCAAGGGCAACGACGAAGTCATGAGCACACCGGCGAAGAAGTCATGAACGTCCCCTCCACCGACGAGATCAAGGGCATCTGGAAGCAGCGCGTAGGCGCCGCCAAGATTGCCTGGGGCAAGCTGACCGAAGACGAGCTGCTGCGCCTGGAAGGCCACGAGCAGAAGCTCGCCGGCCTGGTCCAGGAGCGTTACGCCATCACGCGTGACGAAGCCGACAAGCAGGTCAAGAACTTCTTCGACAAGTTCAAGCCCGAAGTCGCCAGCACCCTGAAGTCGTAAGCCCATCGGCCACCCCCCAAAAACAGGAGCAACACCATGCAAATCCGCAAAACGCTGTACGCCACGGGCCTGGCCCTGGCGCTGACCACGCTCGCCGGCCCCGTTGCGGCCGACACCGCCGGCCAGAACATCACCGAAGCGCGCCAGGAAACCCAGATCTGGACGACCTACGCGCTGAACCCCCACCTGCGCGCCATGGACATCAAGGTCTCCGTGCAGGCCGGCAAGGCCACCCTGTCCGGCAAGGTCGAGGAAGATGTCAGCCGCGATCTCGCCAAGCAGATCGCGCTGGGCGTCACCGGCATCAAGGAAGTCGAGAACCTGATCGTCGTCCAGGCCGATTACACGCCGCCGGCGCGTACCGAGCGCGGCTTCGCAGAAATCGTCGACGACGCCAGCATCACGACGGCCGTCAAGTCGAAGTTGCTGTGGAGCAAGCACGCTGACGGGCTGACCACGAACGTGGACACCCGCTCGGGCAAGGTGACGCTCACCGGCAAGGCCGATAGCGGCGCCGCCAAGGACCTGGCCGGCCGCCTGGCCGGGAACACCCGCGGCGTCGTCGCCGTGGACAACAAGCTGGTGGTCGCGGCAGCCAAGCCGTCCGCGGCGGACAAGGCCGAGCTGGCCGCGATCGAGACGAAGAGCGCCGTGTCCGACAGCTGGATCACGACGAAGGTGAAATCGACCTTCGCGTACTCGAGCAACGTCAGCGGCTCCGACATCTCGGTCACGACCAAAAACGGCGTGGTCACGCTCAGCGGCAAGGTCGACAGCGGCGCCGAGCGCGATCTCGCGGTCGAGCTCGCCAAGAACGTGCGCGGCGTGAAGACCGTCAATGCGAAGGGCCTCAAGTCCTAGCCTGGCAATCGTTGCAGCAAGCGCCGCGCAGCCCGGCTCACCGGGTTGCGCGGCGCTTTGCTTTGGGAGCATGACGATGGGGGCCCGGTTGACGGCGGCAGCGCGCCTGGCACGCCTGGCCCTGATCCTTGGCGCGGTGGCCGCGGCCCAGGCCTGCGTGAGCCTGCCCGATGCGGGGCGCGACCGGGCGGCGCCGCACACCCGGCAGGTCGATTTCGAAGGCGCGCGCGGGCCGGTGTCGGATGCGAGGAGCGACGCGATCATCGTCGGCCTCGAGGGCAAGCGCGGCCCCTCCGACGTGCTGGACAAGCACCTGGCCTACGAGCAATCAGTCAACGCCCAAAGCCCGCTGGTGCTGGGCAACAAGCTGACCCTGCTGCAGAACGGGCCGGCCACGTACCGCGCGATGTTCGCCGCCATCCGCGCGGCCCGCGACCACATCAACCTGGAAACCTACATCTTCGACGACGACGAGGCCGGCCAGGAGTTCTCCCGCCTGCTGTTGCAGCGCCAGGCGGCCGGCGTGCAGGTCAACGTCATCTACGACAGCGTCGGCGGCTTGCTCAACGGGCCGGCTTTCATCGAGCGCCTGCGCGCCGGCGGTATCAACACGCTCGAGTTCAACCCGGTGAACCCGATGGCCGGCAACCGCAAGGAGTGGCTGCTGAACAACCGCGACCATCGCCGCCAGCTGATCGTCGACGGTCGCATCGCCTTCACCGGCGGCATCAACATCAGCGACACGTACTCGAGCGCGCCGGGCAAGCGCAAGCGCAAGCAGCACGCGGACGACGACACGCCGACCGTGGGTTGGCGCGATACGCACATCCGCATCGAAGGCCCGGTGGTCGCCGAGTTCCAGAAGCTGTTCATGGATACCTGGGCGCGGCAGA
>DASWHF010000022.1:0-8111 GCA_036393295.1 Acidiferrobacterales bacterium | reverse complement strand
CCGGTCGATGCGCGCCGCGCGCGCCACCAGCGCCAGCCAGCTCGCGGGCTTGAGGCGGCGCAGCGCGTCGCGTACCGGGCCGCGGCGCTGGGCCCAGACGCGGGACAGGACCGCGGACTCGTTGCCGCCGCGGGCGAGCTGGCCGGCGAACTGCGCCAGGGCGCGCAGCTCGCGCGCCAGCGCCCACAGCACCAGCACCGGCTCGACGCCCTCGGCACGCAGGCTCGCAAGCTGGCGCGCGACCACCGGCGCGTCACCCTTGAGACAGGTATCGACCAGGCCGAAGACGGTGAAGCGCGCATTGTCGCTCAAGGCCTCTTCGAGCTCGGCGACGCCGACCTCGCCCTCGCCGTGGGTCATGGCCAGCTTGTCGATCTCCTGGGCGCAGGCCAGCAGGTTGCCTTCCATATGGTGGGCGAGCAGCTCGACCGCGCCGGGCGCGGCGCGCAACTTGCGCGCCTTGAGACGCGCGGCGATCCAGGCCGGCAACCGCGCCGCGTCCAGCGGCCAGATCGTGACCACCACGCCGGCGGCATCGATCGCGCGCACCCAGGCCGCCTCGCGTGCCGCCTTCTCCAGCTTGCCGCAGACGACCAGCAGCACGGTGTCCGGCGGCGGCGTCTCGGCCAGCTCGATCAGCGCCGCGGCACCCTTGTCACCGGGTTTCGCGGTCGGCAGCCGCAGCTCCAGCAGCCGCCGTTCGGCGAACAGCGACAGCGAGCGGCTCTCGCTGTACAGCCCGCCCCAATCGAAACCGGCCTCGACGCTGAGCACGCGGCGCTCGAGATAACCGGTCGAGCGCGCGGCGCGCCGTATCGCGTCGCCGGCCTCCTCGACCAGCAAGGGTTCGTCGCCGGTCACCAGATAGACCGGCGCCAGGCCCTGGGCGAGCCGCTCCGCCAGACGCTCCGGATCGACGCGCATCAGCGCGCCCCCGCGGGCGGCAGGCTCGCCAGGCGCCGCAGGATCTGCTGCACCGCGTCGCGCTGCATCTCGCGGCGCAGGAACTCCTCCTCCTTCTCCTTGGCCAGCACCGACAGCTTGTCGAAGGTGTACTCGCGCTGCAGCTTGACCGACTCGACCGAAATCAGCTCGCGGCCCTGGCCGTCGGCCAGGGAATACTGCACGCGATAATTGAGCAGGTAGTCGCTGACCTTGCCGGTGACGTCGATGGCCAGCACCTGGCTCTCGACATGCTCCTCGGACAGCGTCAGCGTCGGCACACCGGCGTCCACGGCGTCGACGATCCGCACGCCGGCCTGGGCGCTCAGCACATGGCGCATCTCGATCGCCAGTGGCGCGTAGGCGCCGCCGGCGGCCGCGACGCGCATCTGCCGAAGGTCATCCGCCAACTCGGCGGAAACGGCGCCGCGGAGGTGGAAGCCGCAGCCTGTTAACGGCAGAGAAAAGAGCAAAGAGAAAAGAGCAAAGAAAGCCCCGCCAAGCCTCATGGCCGTGCCTTTTCTCTTTGCTCTTTTCTCTGCATCTATCTCTTTTCTCTGCATCATCTAAACGACCACATTGATCAACTTCCCCGGCACCACAATGACCTTCCTGATCGGCTGATCGCCGATGTGGCGTTTGACGTTCGCGTCGGCCAGCGCGATGCGCTCGATGCCCGCGCGGTCCGCGTCGACCGGCACGCTGATCTCGCCGCGGCGCTTGCCGTTGACCTGGACCACCAGCACCAGGGCGTCGGCGACCAGCGCCGTCTCGTCGACCTGCGGCCAGGCGGCGTCCATCACCGCGCCGTCGTGGCCCAGGGCGTTCCACAATACATGACAGGCATGCGGCACGATCGGGCTCAGCATCAACACGATCGCCTCGAGCGCCTCGTGGCGCAGCGCGACCGCCGGCGGCGTGCGGTCCTCCAGCTTCGCCAGGGCGTTGATCAGCTCCATGACCGCGGCGATCGCCGTATTAAAGGTATGGCGGCGGCCGATATCGTCGCTGACCTTGCGGATGGTCTGGTGCAGCTGGCGGCGCAGATCGCGCAGCCCGCCGCCCAGGCCCGCCGGGTCGATACGGCCGGCTGGCAGGCCGGCGGCGACATGGTCGGCGGTCAGTTTCCACAGGCGCTTCAAGAAACGGTTGGCCCCGGCCACCGCCTCGTCCGACCATTCGAGCGACATCTCCGGGGGTGCGGCGAACATCATGAACAGGCGCGCGGTGTCGGCGCCGAACTGCTCGATGAGCGCCTGCGGGTCGACGCCGTTGTTCTTCGACTTCGACATGGTCTCGATGCCGCCGACCGTGACCGGCCGGCCGTCGGCCTTGAGGGTCGCGGCGACCGTCCGGCCCTTGGCATCGCATTCGATCGCGACCTCCTCGGGGAAGAAATATTCCTTACGCCCGGAGGACTGCTCGCGATAAAAAGTCTCGGCCAGCACCATGCCCTGGGTGAGCAGCCGGGTGAACGGCTCGTCGCCCGCGACCAGGCCCGCGTCGCGCATGAGCCGGTGGAAGAAGCGCGCATACAGGAGATGCAGGATGGCGTGCTCGATGCCGCCGATGTACTGGTCCACCGGCAGCCAATAGTCGGCGCGCGCGTCGACCATGCCGGTCGTGCAGTCCGGCGAGGCGTAGCGCGCGTAGTACCACGAGGACTCGACGAAGGTGTCCAGGGTGTCGGTCTCGCGCTTCGCCGGTTTGCCGCACTGCGGGCAGGTCGTTTCATAGAACGCCGGCAGGCGCGCGAGCGGCGAGCCGGCGCCGTCCGGCACGATGTCCTCGGGCAGCACCACCGGCAGCTGCTCGTCCGGCACCGGCACGTCGCCGCAGGCGTCGCAATGCACGATGGGTATCGGGCAACCCCAATAGCGCTGGCGCGAGATGCCCCAGTCGCGCAGCCGGAACTGGGTGCGCGGGCCGCCCAGGCCCTTGTCCTGGAGCACCGTGGCCATGCGCTCGAAGGCGCGATCGAAATCCAGGCCGTCGAACTCGCCGGAGTTGAACAGCACGCCGTGCTCGACGTAAGCCGCCGCGAGCGGCTCGGGGAGATCGCCGTCGGCCGGACGGATCACCGGCTTGATCGGCAGCTTGTATTGCAGCGCGAACTCGAAATCGCGCTCGTCGTGCGCCGGCACCGCCATCACCGCGCCCTCGCCGTAACCCATGAGGACATAGTTGGCCACCCACACCGGCAGCCGCGCGCCGGTGAACGGGTGCGTGACGAACAGGCCGGAGTCCATGCCGCGCTTTTCCTGGGTGGCGACCTCGGCCTCGGTGACGCCGCCGCGCCGGCATTCGTCGACGAAGGCCGCAAGGCGCGAATTGCCGGCGGCCGCCCGCGCCGCCAACGGATGCTCGGCGGCGACCGCGACATAGGTCGCGCCCATCAGCGTGTCGGGGCGGGTGGTGAAGACCTTGAGCACGCCGCCGCCGTCGGCGAGCGGAAAGTGCACCTCCATGCCGCGGCTCTTGCCGATCCAGTTGCGCTGCATGGTCTTGACCTGCTCCGGCCATTCCGGCAGCGCATCGAGCCCGGCGAGCAGCTCGTCCGCGTAGGCCGTGATGCGGAAGTAATACATCGGGATCTCGCGCTTCTCGACCGGCGCGCCGCTGCGCCAGCCACGGCCGTCGATGACCTGCTCGTTGGCGAGCACGGTCTGGTCCACGGGGTCCCAGTTCACCACGCCGCTGGCCTTGTAGACCACACCCTTCTTGAACAGCCGGGTGAACAGCCATTGCTCCCAGCGATAATATTCCGGCGCGCAGGTGGCGAGCTCGCGGTCCCAGTCGAGCGCGAAGCCGAGCGACTTGAGCTGCTTGCGCATATAAGCGATGTTGTCGTAGGTCCACCGCGCGGGCGCGACCTTGTTCTTCATCGCCGCGTTCTCGGCCGGCAGGCCGAAGGCGTCCCAGCCCATGGGCTGCAGGACGTTGCGGCCCTGCATGCGTTGGTGGCGGGCGATCACGTCGCCGATGGTGTAGTTGCGCACATGGCCCATGTGCAGCTTGCCGGACGGATACGGGAACATCGACAGGCAGTAGAACTTCCGCCGCTTCGGGTCCTCTACGACCTTGAAGCTCTTGTGCTTTTCCCAGTATTCCTGGACGGCGCGCTCGATCTTCTCGGGGTGATATTGGGATTCCATGGGCCTGGCGGGCGGTGTCGTTCGTCGAGGCCGCAAGAATACCGTATTCGGGGTGCCGGCCCCAACCATTGCGCCTGCCTGACCGGCCGGACGAACCGCCCCGGTCACTTCCTCGCCGATTTCGCGTCCAGCTTCTGCAGAACCTTCGGCGTCAAATCCAGGCCGTCCTCGGCGTACAGCACCGACAGCTCGGATTTCTCGAAGACCAGCGCCAGGTCCTCCTCCTTGGCCAGCGCGCCGATGATCTCGCGCACCTCGCCGAGCGACTTGTTGGTGTAGTCCATGTCCTTCTTGCGCAGCTCGCCCTGCGCATCGTTGGCCAGCTTCTGCAGCGCCTGGAATTTCTCCTGCAGCTCCTGCTGCCTGGCCTGCTTCTGCGACTCGGACATGGCGAGCTGGTCCTTGTCGAATTTCTCCTTCAGGGCCTTGAGCTTCTCCTCCTCCTTGCTGATTTGCTCCTGCTTGGCCTTGACCGCCTTTTCCATCTCCGCCTTGTGCTGCTGGCCGCCCTTGCTCTCCACCACCACCTGGCGCAGGTCGACGTAACCGATGCGCAACTTCTCGGCCGCATCGGCGGCGCCGGCGGACAGGGCGCCGGCGAGCAGCGCGATAGTCATCATGGATCTCATCAATGTGTTCCTCGATATTGAAAGATTTGAACCTGCGGGCGCGACTTACTGATCCAACCGGCAAATATTGCGTACTGTTTTCTCCCTCTCCCTCCGGGAGAGGGCCGGGGTGAGGGCCGACGGCTCCGAAAGACCGCCCTCATCCTGACCTTCTCCCGGAGGGAGAAGGGACCCCGTAGACAGCAGTGTGCACTATTTACTGTTCTCCTCAGTAACAATCAACCCGCGCCGCGCTCCGAAAACCCCGCGTTCCGCGCATTCTAACCGCATTGCGCGCCCGGGTCAGGCGCGCCGGCTCCGGCCGAGCCAAAGCCCGAGCGCCGCGCCCAGCGCCGCCAGCGCGATCGCCGCGTAATTGCCGGCGCGCACATAGGGCGTGGCGCCGCGCATCGGCTGAACCGTGCCGG
Organism: Acidiferrobacterales bacterium; assembly: GCA_036393295.1. Classification (GTDB taxonomy): domain Bacteria; phylum Pseudomonadota; class Gammaproteobacteria; order Acidiferrobacterales; family UBA6901; genus DASWHF01. The sequence goes on along the minus strand of DASWHF010000022.1, from coordinate 2,978 downwards.
TCAGCACCGCGACCTCGAACTGCGGCGCGCGCGCCGTCACCCGGCCGCGGTGGTCGATGAGCGCGCTGACGCCGGTATTGGTGGCGCGCAGCAGCGGGCGGCCGGCCTCGCGCGCGCGCATCCGCACCATCTGCTGGTGCTGGTGCGGGGCAAAGGAATCGCCGTACCAGGCGTCCTCGCTGATATTGACCAGCACTTGCGCCTGCGGCAGCGCGCGGATGATCTCCTCGCCGAAGGCGAACTCGTAGCAGATCGACACGCCCAGTGCGCGCCCCGCGAGCCGCATCGGACCCTGATCGGCCGGACCGGCGCTGAAATCCGACATCGGGATGTCGAGCGTGGCGAGCAGCCAGCCGAACAGGCCCTTGAACGGCAGGTATTCGCCGAACGGCACCAGGTGGTGTTTGCGATACGCCGGACCCGTTCCGCCGACGGCGAGTGCGCTGTTGTAATAGACGCGCCGGCCGTCAGCGGATGCCTGTTCCAGCACGCCGAGCAGGATGTCCATGCCGCGTGCGTGCGCGATCCCGGCCAGGTCCGCGAGATAGCCGGCCTCGAGCTCGTCGCGGTAGGCCGGCACCGCCGCCTCCGGCCATACCACCAGGTCGGCCTCGGTGAGCCCAAGCGTCAGCTCGCGGTAGCGGTTGAGGATGGTCTGGCGGTAGCGCGGATACCACTTCTCCGCCAGGGGCACGTTGCCCTGCACGATGGCCACACGCAGCGGCGCGCCGTCGGGCTCGACCCAGTCGACGCGGCCGGCCAGCCAGCCGCCCAGCCACAACAGGGCCAGCGCCGCGACCGGCGCCGGCCAGGCGCCGCGGCGCCGCGCCCAGGCCTCGGCCGCAAGACCCGCGCTCGCCACCGCCGCCAGGCTCACGCCGTACACGCCCAGCAGCGGAGCGAAGCCGGCGAGCGGCGTGTCGATCTGGCTGTAACCGAGGTGCAGCCAGGGGAAACCGGTCAGGAACCAGCCGCGCACCCATTCCCACAGCACCCATAAACCCGGCAGCACGAGGACCGCATGCACGGCGCGCCCGCGCGCGAAGGCGCGCGCCTGCACCCAGCCGAGCGCGGCCGGATAGGCGGCGAGAAAGGCGAAGAACAGCAGCAGCGCAAACGCCGCCAAGGGGCCCGGCATGTTGCCGAACTCGTGCAGCGCGACGTACAGCCAGGACACGCCGACGCCGAACTGGCCGAGACCGAACAGGAAGCCGCGCCAGGCGGCGCGCGCCGCACCGTCCCGCCGCCACAGCACGAACAGCAGCGCGGGGCCGAGGATCGCCAGGGGAAAGAACGGGAACGGCGCGAACGCCAGTGGCGTGAGCGCGCCGGCCGCCAGGGCCAGGGCATCGGCATGCGCGGGCTTCCAGGCCGTGCGGCTTATTTGCGGCGCCTCCGGGTCGGGGGCGGCGGCTCGGCGGCCTGCTCCGGCGCGCCGGCGGCCGGCTGGATGCGCGTCACCTTGAGCAGGTGCACGCGCCGGCTGTCGGCGCGCAGCACCTCGAAGCGCAGGCCGTCGAGCTCGACCTTGTCGCCGCGCCGCGGCAGGCGCTTCAAGCTCACCATCACCAAGCCGCCGATGGTGTCGACGTCCGCGCTTTCGAAATGGGTGAGCATGCGCTCGTTGAAATCCTCGAGCGGCGTCAGCGCCTTGACGATGTACTCGCCGTCGCCGCGCTCGACGATCGTCACGTCGTCGGCGTCGATGTCGTACTCGTCCTTGATCTCACCGACGATCTGCTCGAGCACGTCCTCGATGGTCACCAGCCCGGCGACGCCGCCGTACTCGTCAACCACGATCGCCATATGGTTGCGGCTCGAACGGAACTCGCGCAGCAGCACGTTGAGGCGCTTGCTCTCCGGCACGAACACCGCCGGGCGCAGGAAGTCGTTGACGTTGAAGCGCGCGCGCTGGCGCTCGTCGGCGTGGAAATAGCGCAGCAGATCCTTGGCCAGCAGGATGCCGACCACCTTGTCCTTGTCGCCGTCGACCATCGGAAAGCGCGAGTGGCCGGTCTCGATCACGCCCGGCAGGTACTCCTCGGGCGACTTGTTCTTGTCGACCACGTCCATCTGGCCACGCGGCACCATGATGTCGCGCACCTGCATCTCCGAGGTCGACAGCACGCCCTCGATCATGTCGAGCGCGTCGCGGTCGAGCAGGTCGCGGCTCTGCGCCTCGCGCAGGATCTCGACCAGCTGCTGGCGCGAGCCGGGCTCGCGCAGCAAGGCCATGCCGAGGCGGTCGAGGAAGGACAGGCCCGGCGGTTCGCCGTCGCCGTTGCGGGTGCCGTCGTTGGAATTGCTCATGACGACCGGCGCTCACGCATAGGGATCGGGAAAACCGAGACGGGTAATGATGACGGACTCCGCCGCTTCCATGACGGCGGCATCGCGTTGACGGACATGATCGTATCCTCGCAAATGCATTATACCGTGTACCACCATATGCGCCCAATGCGCGGCTTCCGCCTTGCCCTGGGCGCGCGCCTCGCGCCGCACCACCGGCGCGCAGATCACGATGTCGCCGAGCGCCCCGGGTTCGAGCCCCGGCGCCGGCTCGTAACCGAAGGACAGCACGTTGGTCGCGCCCGGCTTGCGCCGGTAATGCTCGTTGAGCGCCGCGCCCTCGGCCTCATCGACGATGCGCACGGTGAGCGCGAACGGCCGCCCGCCGCCGTCCGCCAGGGCGGCGGCGGCCCAGCGCCGGATCGCCGCGCGCCCCGGCAGCCGCGGAAGGCGCGAGGCGATCTGCAGGTCGAGCCTGAGGCGCGGCGCGCGCCCGGCCTCAGGGCGGCGCGGCGCGGAATGGCCCATCGGCCGTCCTCAGCGTCAACCCGCGGCGCGGCATCGCCGGGCTAGCAGGATGTTGAAAAAGTCGATCCGCGACTTTTTCAACCACGCAAAACAAAAATGCGATTTTTGCTTTGCTCCATTTTTCAAACACTTGCGTGTTTGAAAAATGCCGGTCGCTCCAT
>DASWHF010000021.1:0-23203 GCA_036393295.1 Acidiferrobacterales bacterium | reverse complement strand
CGGCGACGCACCCGGCTAGCAGCTCGTTGAAAAACGTGTTTTTCAACGAGCTGCGGTGTGGTCGATGGATCGACCGCCATTTTTCAAACACGCAAGTGTTTGAAAAATGGAGCAAAGCAAAAATCGCATTTTTGCTTTGCGTGGTTGAAAAAGTCCCGGATGGATTTTTTCAACAGACTGGTAGTATCGGCTGTTATGAGACCGGCGGCCGTGTTCAAATGCCGATCGGGCGGGGCAGCCGACGGTCGGTGAGCTCAAGCCCCTATCACGGCCGGGGCAGACGCGGTAAAATGCCGCCAAAACAAGCGGCTGTGTCCGTCCCGGCGTTCCGCGCGAAAAACTGCAGGCCGTTTGTGATGCAGGTCACATCAACCCTTCATGCTGATGTGATTGAATGCCAAAGATAAGATATCCGGGGAATCGCAGCAAGCCGGGGTAACACTCAAAAATCAGCGCGGGTCGCGAAGACTCGACGTGAAGCGGGGGTATGGTGAACCACTTGCGCAGCAGGATAGTGGTCATTTTTGCGGGTTTAGTCGTCAGCGCCTGTGCCGGCACGCCGGACAGCGCCCGGCGTCCGGCCGGCGTCGTTGCCGAGCCGGCGGTCGATACCTATCGCATCGGGGTCGACGACCAGGTGCAGGTGACGGTATGGCGCAATCCGGATCTCTCGGTCACCGTGCCGGTGCGCCCGGACGGCATGATCTCGGTGCCGCTCGTGGGCGACGTGCCGGCCGGCGGCAAGACCCCGGAAGAGGTGGCGCAGATCGTCAAGTCCAAGCTCGCCTACTACATCCGCGACCCGAGCGTCACGGTCATTCTCACCAGTCTCAAGAGCCACGAGTTCCTGACGCGCGTGCGCATCACCGGTGCGGTGCGCTCGCCGATCTCCCTGCCGTATCGGCAGGGCATGACGGTGCTCGACGCCATACTCGAGGCCGGCGGCGTCACCGAGTTCGCGGCGCCGAACCGCACCAAGCTGTACCGCAAGGTCGACAACAAGGTTCAGGTCATGGACATCGACCTGGGCGACATACTCAACAAGGGCAGGCTCAAGACGAACGTTGAGCTCAAGTCCGGTGATGTCCTGACGGTCCCGGAACGGGTGTTCTGATACCGGCGGGAGGGGTAGGCGGTCCATGCGTTTCTCCATCGAACAAGTCATTCGCGTCGGCGTGAACGAGGCCTTCGCCAACCGCTGGCTGATCGTCAGCCTGTTCGTCGTCATCAGCCTGACCGCCCTGGTGATCGGGCTCGGTTGGCAGCGCGGCGCGTCCTACCAGTCCTCGACCACGATCCTGATCGACGACAAGAACATCATCCAACCGCTCATGCAGGGTGCGGCGGTCTCCACCGACGTGCGCGACCGCGCCAAGATCGCGCGCGAGATCATTTTCGGCCAGCGGATCATGAGCCGGATCATGGAGCTCTCCGGGATGCCGCCCGAAGCCGCGCCGCCGCTCACCCAGCAGGCGTTCGTCGAGCGCATGGAGAAGCGCACGCGCATCGCCAACGTCGGACCGAACCTGATCAAGATCGAGTACCGCGACCCCGACCCGGAGCGGGCCTACACGATCACCAAGACCCTGGCCGACCTGTTCCTGTCCGAGAGCCTCGAGGCCAAGGCGGCGGAGAGCAAGGCCGCCTACGAGTTCATCGAGACCCAGGCGCAGGAATACCTCAAGAAACTGACCGAGGCCGAGGAGGAGCTGAAAGTGTACCGTTCGGCGAACCTCGACGCGCGCGTCGGCACCGAGGCCCAGGTCGGCGCGCGCATCGACGCCCTGCAGCAGCAGATCGAGCAGGCCAAGCACGACCTGGTCGAGGCCGAGATCAGGAAGAGCTCGCTGGAGAAGCAGCTCACCGGCGAGGCCGAGGTGGCCACGGCGCTCACCCGCGAGGGCCAGTTCCGTGCGCGCATTTCCGAGCTGCGGGCGCAGATCGACAATCTGCGCCTGACCTACCACGACACCTATCCGGACATCGTGCGCATGCGCCATCAGATCGAGGACCTCGAGGAGTCGGTCATCGCTGAGCGGCAGCGGCGTGACGCCGCCCGGGCGGCCGGCCAGCCGATGGTCGACGACGTAGTCGTGCACAACCCGCTCTACGCGCAACTGCGCAGCGATGTGTCGCGGGCGACCACCGAGATCGACACGCTCAGGGCGCGGATCGCCGAGTACAAGCGTCAGCTGAACGAGGAGCTGGATCGCGGCCGGCGCGTCAACGTCGGCGAGGTGACGCTCGCCGAGGTGACGCGCGACTACGAGGTCAACCGCGATATCTATCGCGACCTGCTCAAGCGCCGCGAGGCCGCGCGGGTGTCCATGAACCTGGATCGCGATCAGCAGGGCATGAGCTTCCGGATACAGGAACCGGCGAGCGTGCCGATCCAGCCGACCGGTCTGCGCTTCCTGCACTTCGCGATCGGGGGACTGGTGCTGGGCCTGTTGGTCCCGCTCGGCCTGGTGGTGGCCAAGTTCCAGCTCGACCCGCGCATCCGCCTGCCGGCGATACTGAGCGAGCAGCTCAAGCTGCCGCTGGTGGCGATGCTGCCGCATTTCTCGACGCCGTCCGAGACCGCGACGGTGCAGCGCGAGATGCAGTGGCTGTTCCTGGTTCTGCTGGCCAACGGCGCGGTATTCGTCACCGTCAGTGCCCTGCGCTTGGGTGGAGTGATCTGATCATGAGCAAGATCGAGAAGGCCCTGAAGGTCGCCCGCGAACGCGGCACGCTGATGGTTCCGGCCCGGTCCGGCGCCGCGTCGGCGTCGGCGCCTGCCGCCGCCAGCGCGTTACGCGCGCTGCGGCCGGTGACCGCCGAGGCGCACGACATCGCGCGCATGAAGGAGCCGAGCCCGTTGAGCGGCGAGTTGCGCGCGGCGCACGGCCTGATATCCGCGGACATGACCGATAACCGGGTCGCCAACGCCTACCGCGAGCTGCGCACGCGCCTGCTGCAGAAACTGTCCGGCCGCAACGCCGTGGTCATGGTGACTTCGGCGGCGGTCGATCGCGGCGCCAGCTTCGTGTCCGCCAACCTGGCGGTGGCCCTGTCACTCGACGAGAGCAAGACCTCGCTGCTGGTCGATTGCGATCTGCGCGATCCCTACCTCAACCGGCTGATCAACGGTGCCCGGGGTTCGGGCCTGACCGATTACCTGCAGGGGCGCGATATCGGCGTCGACCAGATCATCTACCCGGTCGGCATCCCGCGCATGCGCCTGTTGCCGTCCGGCAGCCTGAACCGGGCGTCGGCGGAGTTCTTCACCTCGGTGCGCATGCGCGCGCTGATGGACGATGTCACCCGGCGCTACCCGGATCGCTACGTCATCCTCAACGCCCCGGCGATCGCCGACTCCGCGGACGCGCAGATCCTGCTGGAGCTGTGCGACTACGTGCTGCTGGTGGTTCCGTACGGACGCCTGACGCCGGCGCAGGTGATGAAGGCCGCCAAGGCGGTCGGCGAACAGAAACTGCTCGGCGTGATCTTCAACGATGAGCCGGCGGTCCCGAAATTTTCGTGGCGCCAGTTGGGCGAGATGTTGCTGCATCCGTTCCGTCCGGCGAAGCCGCAGGCGGGCAACGGCGCCGGCGCCGCAGTGCCGCCTGGCAAGACGTGAAGCAGGCGCCGGCGAAGCGGCTGCTGGCCATCGCGGTGTCGGCGGCCCTGCCGGGCGGCGCCGCCGCGGCCGAGTACATACTCGACGCCGGCACGCGCGTCGAGTACAGCAACAACATTCTGCTCACGCCGGCGAATGAAGAGCACGGGTGGGTGGGTATCGTGAGCTCGGGATTCAGCATGCGCGAAGACGGTCCACGGTTGAACACCAACCTGGCGGCGTCGGTGGAGTACCAGGACTACCGCTCCGATCAGTTCGAGGACCGGACCAACCTCGGTCTCAACGGCGTCGCGGTGTGGTCGATCTCGCCCGAACAGCTCACCTGGACGGCCGAGGACGTGTTTGTGCAGGTTTTGCGCGACCGGGCGTCGCTCGACATCCCGTCGAACCGCGAGAACGCCAATACCTTCTCCACCGGCCCCGACGCGTTCCTGCGCCTGAATCCGGTCAACACCTTGAGCGTCGGCGCGCGCTACGCCGATTACTACTTCGAGAACATCGAAACCGGCACGGGGCCGACCGGAGACCGCGACAGCACGCGCGTCTCGGGCATCGCCCGCTGGATCTACCGCTACACGCCGCGCACGACGCTGTCGTTGAACTACAGCAGCGAGCGCACCGATTTCGACGACCCGATGAACAACGAGAACTTCCGGCGCCGCGACGCCTACTTCAGCCTGCAGACACGCACGACCCAGACCGGCTCGGGCGTCAATCTGGATCTGGGCGGCACCACCATCGTGCGCGACCGCTCGGCCGAGGTGCAGGGCGCGCTCGGCCGGCTGTCGGTCCACCGCCAGTCCACGCCGCGCAGCGCCTACCGGCTGGCGGCGTCGGCCGAGTACACCGACAACGCGCGCGACCTGCTCACCGCGGGCCTGACCGGCGGCGATCCGTCGCTGGTGTCGGCGCCCGGGCAGACCGACATTCTTTACGCCAAGCAGGCCGACGCGACGTATTCCGGCACCAGCGGTTTCCTCGGCACGGTGCTGCGCGCCTACGGCCGCAGCGAGGCGTACGAGCTGGCCGTGCTCAACGACGTCAAGATCGCCGGCGGCGGCGTCGAGCTCAGCTACAAGCTCACCGAGGCGCTGACCGGCAGCCTGACCGGCAATTGGTCCAAGACCGATTACCAGAACGTCGATCGCATCGATATCCTCGCCAGCGCCGGGCTCGGCCTGGTCTATCGCGCGCGCGAGCCGCTGACGGTCAGCCTGACGCTCACGCGCAACGAGCGGGTGAGCGACGGCGCGGTCGCCGGGCAGGAATACGAGGAGTTCCGCGCCGCGCTCGGCGTCAGCTACCGCTACCAGACCCCAGGCAGCCGCAACTGGGAGTGAACCGCCATGTATATCGACTTCTACAAGCTCAAAGAGTATCCCTTCCGCCTGACGCCGGATCCGGATTTCCTGTTCATGGGCAAGGATCACGCGCGCGCCAAGGCCTACATGGACTACGCGATCTACAACCGCGACGGCTTTCTGGTCATCACCGGCGAGGTCGGCGCCGGCAAGACCACGCTGATCCAGAAGCTGCTGTCGGAGCTGGACGAGAACGTGCTGGTGGCGAAGATCTTCCAGACCCAGCTCACCGAGGTCGAGTTCCTGCAGGCGGTGCTGGTCGAGTTCGGCCTCAACCCGTTCAACGCCCGCAAGGTCGAGCTGATGGACATGCTCAACAGCTTCCTGATCGAGAAATTCCTCGAATCCAAGCAATTGGTGCTGATCGTCGACGAGGCGCAGAACCTGAGCATGCCGGTGCTGGAGGAGATCCGCATGCTGTCCGGGCTGGAGACGCAGAAGGAAAAGATCATTCACGTGATCCTGGTCGGCCAGCCGGAGCTCAACGACATCCTGGATTCGCCGGAGCTGGAGCAGCTGCTGCAGCGCATCCGCCTGCGCTTTCACATGCGCGCGCTCACCCAGACCGAGACCAAGGCCTATATCGCCCACCGGCTGCGCGTCGCCGGCGCCGCGCAGAAGGACATCTTCGCCGACAACGTGATCCCGCTGATCTACAAATACACCGGCGGCATCCCGCGCCTGATCAACACGCTCTGCGACACCGCGCTCACCTGCGCGTTCGCCGACAATATCCGCACGGTCAGTGCCGACGTGCTCAACACGGCGATCAACGAGCTGCAGTGGGTGCCGTACGGCGCGCGCGCCAAGGCGCATGGCCGGAAGGGCCAGGCGACCGCGGAGCGTGCCGGTGCGGCGGGCGGCGGACCCGGCGACCTGGTGGCGAGCCTGGGCGCGGCCGGCGGCGGACAGAACCTGCTGCCGCTGCTGTCCGGCATCGCCACCAGCCTGCAGTCGATCGAGACACAGTTGCGCCGCATCGCCGACGGCGTGCAGAATGCGTCGGTATCCACGACCGGCAGCAACAACAGGAAGACCACCCGCACCGTTTGAGCGCCGCGCTCGTGCGCGCGTCCCGCGCCACCCGTCCGCCCGCGTCCCCCGCAAATCCGGATTGCCTTTATTTTTCATGTCCTTCAGCTAAGGTTGGCGGCAATAATCAAGCGGTGGGTTGGGTGGTGCCCGGTCTGGACCAGGGTGAGGCATGGCGACAGTATCCGAGCACGGCAGCCCCGGCTTGCGTCTTCGTTTTGGTGTTACGGGCTTTCATATTCTGGCGGTCATGCTGGTGTTGGGCCTTGCCGGCTGCAGCGGCGGTTCGGACGCGAACGACGCCGGCGGCACCGTCCCGCCCCCCAATCCGCCACCCTCGTCGCCGCCGCCGTCACCGACCCCGGACACTACCGCACCGTCGGTGAGCATCGGCAACCCGGGCGGCGCGACCACCGTCACCGCCAGCCCCATCACCGTCAGCGGCAGCGCCACCGACGACATCGGCGTCACCCAGGTGAGCTGGTCCACCAGCACCGGCGGCTCCGGCAACGCCAGCCGCAGCGGCTCCGGCACCGGCATCACCTGGAGCGCCAGCGTCCCCTTGCAGAGCGGCGCCAACACCATCACCGTCACCGCCCGCGACGCCGCGGGCAATGCCAGCGCCGCGCGCAGCGTGACCGTGACTTACAATCCGCCGGCGCCGCCGCCGCCGGGCGGGCAGGGCGCGATTTCCGGCCAGGTCGACAGCTCGCGCGTCGACCGCTTCGGCGGCAACGCCGTGTACGTTTACGCCGGCACGGCGGTGCCGGACGACCGCGGCGGCAGCGGTGCCAATCCCGTGGCGACGGCCGCGGTAAGCCAGGATCCGGGCGCCTGCACTTTCCGTTACCAATTGAACGGGCTTGCGAGCGGCACCTACACGCTGGCGTTCACCCGGCAAGCCGGCGCCGACAATCCGGCGGCCGACGACAGCATCGGCTTCGTCGGCACCGCCCAGGTGAGCGTCACCAGCGGCGCCACGACGACGCATAACGTCGGTGCGGCGCGCGTGCTGCGCGTCGGCCCCGGCCGCAGCTACGCCACGCCGAAGGCGGCGGCCGGCGCGGCCCAGGCCGGCGACGTCGTCGAGATCGACGCCGGGGTGTACGACGACGATATCGCGATCTGGCGGCAGAACGATCTGACGCTGCGCGGCGTCGGCGGGCGCGCCCACCTGCGGGCGACGCGCCAGATCGCCTACAGCTCCGGCGACGATCAGGCCAACGGCATGGGGATCTGGGTCACGCGCGGCCGCAATATGCGCGTCGAGAACATCGAGTTCTCCGGCGCCAGCGTGGCGGACCAGAACGGCGCCGGCATCCGTGTCCAGAGCCTGGACCTCACCGTATGCAACGGCTATTTCCACGACAACGAGAACGGCATTCTCGGCGGCGGCGGGCACCTGCTGATCGAATACTCGGAGTTCGCCGGCAACGGCCGCGGCGACGGCTACACCCACAACATGTACATCGACGACGGTGACAAGCTCACGCTGCGCCACAGTTATTCGCATCACGCGAAGATCGGCCACAACGTCAAGACACGGGCGCGCGAGAACTACATACTCTACAACCGCATCATGGACGAGGTGAGCGGATCGGCGAGCTATCAGATCGACGTGCCGGACGGCGGCCTGACCTATGTCATCGGTAACCTTGTGCAGCAGGGGCCGATGGGTGACAACTCGATCATCATCGCCTACGGCGCGGAGAGCAATCTGAACGGACGCGCCGAGCTGTACGTGATCAACAACACCATCGTCAACGATCGCGGCTCGGGCACCGCCTTGTCGATACGCGGCGGCACGACGGCAAAGATCGTCAACAACATTTTTTCCGGCAACGGCATGGTCGGCGGCACCGGCACGATGCTGAACAATCTTCAGGATAACTCGCCCGGCCTGGTGAACATCGGCGGCTACGACTACCGCCTGACGGCCGGCTCGCTGGCGCGCGACGCCGGCACCGATCCCGGCGGCGCCAACGGCTACGACCTGCGCCCGGCGTATCAGTACCTGCACAAGGCCAACCGCGAGGCGCGGCCGAGCGCCGGCACGATGGACATCGGCGCCTACGAGTACGCGCCGTGAGCGGCGGGCTCAAGTCATTGACAACGCCGAGGCGCGGAACACATTCACAGTTGTAGGCGGGGCATCTTGCCCCGCCAGTGCCTGGCTACCGGCCGCGCCGGGCGGGGCTGGAAGCCCCGCCCACAATTCCGATGTTCTCTATACGAGCAGCTCCGCCGGCGGGGGATGGGACAGGAAGCCGAGCGGGCTGGCAGTGAGGCCGTAGGCGCCGGATTGGAACACGGCGATCAGATCGCCGACCTCGGCGCGCGCCAGCTCCATGCGGTCGGCGAGCACGTCGAGGGGTGTGCACAGCGGCCCGACCACCGAGGCGATCTCGCGCTCGCCGCCGTGCATGCGGCCGGCCACCGCCACGGGATAATTCTTGCGGATCACCTGGCCGAAGTTCCCGGAGGCGGCGAGGTGGTGATGCAGCCCGCCGTCGGTCACCAGGAACACCTGGCCGCGTGAAATCTTTCGATCGATGACCCGGCACAAATACACCCCCGCGCTTCCCACCAGGTAACGCCCGAGCTCGACCACGATTTCGGCCTGCGGCAGCTTGCGCCTGACGTCGGGCAGCAGCCGCCGCAGCTTGGCGCCGATCGGTTCGAGGTCCAGCGGCGTCTCGCCCGGGAAATACGGGATGCCGAAGCCGCCGCCGATGTTGAGCAGCCGCACAGGCACCGGGCTGCGATCGGCCAGGCGCAGCGCCAGCGCGAAGGTCTTCTCCTGGGCCTCCTGGATGGCGGCGGCGCGCAGGTTCTGCGAGCCGCTGAAGATGTGAAAGCCGTGAAAGTCGAGCTTGAGCTGGGCCAGGCGCGCGAGCATCGCCGGCACGCGCTCGGCGTCGACGCCGAATTGTTTGGGGCCGCCGCCCATTTTCATGCCCGAGGACTTGAGCTCGAAGTCGGGGTTGACGCGGATCGCCACGCGTGCGCGCAGCCCGAGGTCCGCCTCGAGCCGCGCGATCGTCTCCATCTCGTTCTCGGACTCCATGTTGATGACGATGCCGGCGGCGATGGCGCGGCCGAGCTCGGCGGGCGTCTTGCCCGGCCCGGCGATGCTGACGTGGGCGGCGGCCATGCCGGCGTCGAGCGCGACCTGCATCTCGCCGGCCGAGGCCACGTCCAGGCCGTCGACCAGCCCGGTCAGATACTGAACCAGCGCCGGCATCGGATTGGCCTTCACCGCGTAGTGCAGGCCGATCTCCTCCGGCAGCGCGGCGCGCAGCGCCACCACGGTCCGGGCGATGACCGCGCGATCGTAGACGTACAGCGGCGTGCGCCCGGCGCGCGCCGCGAGGCGCTCGGCCGGCTCGCCGCCGACGTGCAGGCAATCGTCGATCACCGCGAACTGGTCCAGGGGCGCGTGCGCGGGGGCGGGCTTGTTCATGCCGGCTCCCCGGCGAAGCGGTCGGCGAACTGCGCGGCCAGCGCCTTGCGGTCGATCTTGCCGTTCGGGTTGCGCGGCAGCGCGCTCTCGGCGTGGATCGCCGCCGGCACCATGAACGCCGGCAGGCGGCGCTTGCACTCGGCGAGCAGCGCGTCGGCGTCGAGCCGGCCGGCGCCGGCCGCGGTCGCCACGACCACGATCGCCTGGCCGAGCGTCGGGTGGGGCACGCCGAGCGCGACCGCCTCGCCGACCAGGCCGGTGGCGTACAGCACCTCCTCGATCTCGGTCGGGCTGACGCGATAACCCGAGGTCTTGATCATGTCGTCCTTGCGCGCGATGAAATAGAGGAAGCCGTCCTCGTCGCTGCGCACGGTGTCACCCGACCAGACGGCGATCTCCGGCAGCCGGATGCCGTACTCGCCTTGCGGGGCCGGGCGGAAGCGTTCGGCGGTCTTCTCGGCGTCGTTCCAGTAACCGAGCGCGACCAGCGCGCCGCGGTGCACCAGCTCGCCCGGCTCGCCGGGCGCGCACGGCGTGCCGTCCTCGCGCACCACCATGACCTCGGCGTTCGGGATCGCCTTGCCGATCGAGTCCGGCCGGCGGTCGAGCTCCTCGGGCGGCAGGTAGGTGGAACGAAACGCCTCGGTGAGGCCGTACATGAGGAACACCCGGGTGCGCGGCAGCTTGCCGCGCAGGCCCGCGACCACGCTGCCCGGCATGGCGCCGCCCGAGTTGGTGATGTAGCGCAGCGTCCCGGCCGCCGCTGCCGGCCAGTCGAGCTGGGCGAGCTGGATCCACAGCGGCGGCACCGCGGCCAGCCCGGTGATGCGCTCGCGCTCGACCGCGCGCACCACGTCGCGCGGCAGCAGGTAATTGAGCAGCACCACGGCCGCGCCGCGCGCGAACGCGGTGGTGAGCTGGCTCAGGCCGTAGTCGAAGCTGAACGGCAGCACCGCCAGCAGCCGGTCGTCCGGGCGATTGTCGAGATACCGGGCGACGCTCTCGGCGCCGGCGACCATGTTGCGGTGCGACAGCACCACGCCCTTGGGCTTGCCGGTGCTGCCGGAGGTGTAAAGGATCGCCGTCATGTCGGCGTCGATGCCGCGCCGCGACCGGCCGGAAGGCGACGCGACCGCCGCCGGATGCCACGGTTCGGTCCGCCAGTGTCCGCCCGGAGCATCGGCCGGCGCGTCGCCCACGAGCAGCACGGTATGCAGATCGTGGCAGTCGGCCAGCGCCCCGGCCAGCAGCGCATGACGCTCGGGCGAGGTGACGAGGACGCGCACGTTGCAATCACGGAGAATGTAGGCGACCTGGTCGGGCTTGAGCAGCGGATTGACCGGCACGAAGGCGCCGCCGCCGGCCGCCGCCCCGAACATCGCCGCGACGGTCTCGAGACGTTTGTCGAGATACACCGCGACGCGCTCGCGCCGCGCCAGGCCGAGCTCGAGGAACTGCGCGCAGGCGCCGTCCACCGCCGCGGCCAGCTGGGCGTAGGTCAACGACGCCTGCTGGTGCACGAGCGCGACGCGCTCGGGCATGCGCTCGGCGGTGTGGAAGATCAGCTCGTGCAGGAGTGAGCTCATGTCGGTTCGTGACGGATGATCGGCTCGAAGTCGTGGGTCGGCAACGCTGTAAAGCCATTTACCGCAGGGTCACGGGGAAAATCGCTTATCGCGGCGTGACGGCCGGATTCGTGAGCATGGCGATTCAGAAATGCTTTCCCCGCGTCCCCCGTGGCTAAAGAATCATTTTTCGTCCGGCGGTGAGATGCCCGATTGTGGCGGAATTCTAACTTATGTAGACTGGGCTGCCTAGAATAAGCACTCCAGTTCATACCGTCATCCTTCGGGGGAGGAGCGCGCGCATGCGTCGGGCCGGCGTCGTCTTGGCCATCGGTCTCGGTCTGGCGTCGGCCGGCGCCGCCGCGCGCGTCCTGCAGGTTGGCCCGTCCAAGCCTTACACCACGCCGAGCGCGGCGGCCGAGAAGGCGCGCAACGGCGACACGGTCGAGATCGACGCCGGTGTTTATCCCGGGGACGTCGCGGTCTGGCGCCAGGACCGGCTGACGCTGCGCGGGGTCGGCGGCCGGGCCCACCTGCGCGCCGACGGCCGGGCCGCGGCCGGCAAGGCGATCTGGGTGATCCAGGGCCGGGATGTCACCGTCGAGAATATCGAGTTTTCCGGCGCGGCGGTGTCCGATCTCAACGGCGCCGGCATCCGCCACGAGGGCGAAGGGCTGGCGGTCCGGCACTGTTATTTCCACGACAACGAGAACGGCATCCTGGGCGGCGGCGGCGAGGTGCTCATCGAGCACACGGAGTTCGCCGGCAACGGCCACGGCGACGGCTACAGCCACAACATCTACATCGGCGAGCACACCCGGCGCCTCACGCTGCGTTACAGCTACAGTCACCACGCCCGCATCGGGCACAACGTCAAGAGCCGGGCGCAGGAGAACCATATTGTTTACAACCGCATCATGGACGAGACCGACGGCACGTCCAGCTATGCCATCGACCTCCCGGACGGCGGGCTGTCGATCGTCATGGGCAATCTGATCCAGCAGGGACCGCAGACCGACAATTCGACGATCATCAGCTACGGCGCGGAAGGCCGGCGTCATCGCGACGCACGGTTGTTCGTCGTGAACAACACGATCGTCAACGATCGCCACGACGGCGTGTTCCTGCGGGTCGCCGCCGAGGCGCCGCCGGCGTTGCTGGCCAACAACCTGTTGATCGGCCGGGGCGAGCCTTCGACCGGCCCGGTCGAGCGCATCGGCAACGTGACCGGCGACAGCCGGGCGGTGCGCGACCGGGCTGCGTTCGACTATCGCCCGGCGCCGCGCTCGGCGGCGATCGACGCGGCGGCGGCACTCGACGCGCCGCCCGGGATCGGGCTGGTGCCGACCGGGGAATACCGTCATCCGGCGGGCGCGGCGGTGCGTGGCCGGCACGACGCCCTGGATGCCGGGGCCCTCGAGTGGCTTCCATGACGCGGCTTTGAAAAAGTCCTTCCATATCATCCACCTGGCGCCGAGCAGCGGCGCCGCTCGCATGGTGTTCGCCCTGAACCCCGTGTAAAATCAAGCCCCTGCCCGCGACGCGCGGGACCGGGGATAACTATAGAATCCACCGCCGGCCGCGCGGCGGGGAACGCATTACGGGGAGGGTGAAACATGTCACAGTCACGGGCGGGCGATCGCGCTATCTTGTGCGTGGTGGGGGCCCGGCCGAATTTCATGAAGATCGCACCGATCATGGCGGCGCTGCGCGCGGCGCCGGGCGCGCTGCCGGCCCGGCTGCTGCACACCGGCCAGCATTACGACGCGCAAATGAAGGACGCCTTCTTCGACCAGCTCGGCATCCCCGAACCGGACGTCGATCTCGAAGTCGGCTCCGCCAGCCACGCGCTGCAGACCGCGGAGATCATGCGGCGCTTCGAGCCGGCGCTCGATGCCGAGCAGCCGGCGGCGGTGCTGGTGGTGGGCGACGTCAACTCGACCATCGCCTGCTCGCTGGTGGCGGTCAAGAAGGGCGTGCCGGTCATCCACGTGGAGGCCGGGCTGCGCAGCTTCGACCGCGGCATGCCCGAGGAGATCAACCGGGTGCTGACCGACCAGATCTCGAGCCTGCTGTTCACCACCGAGCCCGATGCCGAAACCAACCTGCTGCGCGAGGGCATCGAGCGCGCGCGCATCCACTACGTCGGCAACGTCATGATCGACACGCTTTTCCACAACCTGCCGCGCGCCACCGCCGTGGACCAGGTGCTGCGCGATCACGCCGGGCGCGAGGCGGTGATGCGCTCGGGGGACGGCTTCGCGCTGGTCACGCTGCACCGCCCGTCCAACGTCGACGATCCGGTGGTGCTGCGGCGGCTGCTGGAGACCCTGCGCGCGGTGAGCGAGCGCCTGCCGGTGGTGTTCCCGATCCATCCGCGCACCGCGGCGCGGGTCGAGGCCGCCGGGCTCGGCGCGCTGCTGGAGTCGCCGCGACTGCTGCGCACGGCGCCGCTCGGCTATCTCGAGATGCTGGGGCTGATGTCGAAGGCGCGGGTGGTGCTCACCGACTCGGGCGGCATCCAGGAGGAGACCACCGCGCTCGGCATTCCCTGCATCACGCTGCGCGACAACACCGAGCGCCCGATCACGGTCGAGCAGGGCACCAATACCGTGGTCGGTTCCGATCCGGCGCGCATCCTGGCGGCCGTGGCGGACGTGCTCGCGACCGGCGGCAAGTCCGGCCGCGTACCGCCGCTGTGGGACGGCAAGGCGGCGCTGCGCATCAAGCAGGTGCTCGCGCAGTGGCTGGCGGGCGATCGCGGGTCGGCGGCGGCGCGCGCCTCACGGGGATGAATCGCATGCGGCAGCCCGAGGGCAGCGACGCCGGACCGGTGGTCAACGCCATGACCGTCGACGTCGAGGATTATTTCCAGGTCTCGGCCTTCGAGCGCCATATTTCGCGCGGCACCTGGGAGCGGCTCGAGTGCCGGGTCGAGCGCAACGTCGATCGCATCCTGGCGCTGTTCGACGCGCACGGCGTGCACGCGACCTTCTTCATGCTCGGCTGGGTCGCGGAGCGCTATCCGGCCATGGTGCGGCGCATCGTCGACGCCGGCCACGAGCTCGCCAGCCACGGCTACCAGCATGTGCGCGTCACCCAGCAGCGTCCCGAGGAGTTTCGCGCCGACGTGACGCGCACCAAGGCGCTGCTCGAGGACCTGGGCGGTTGCGCGGTGAACGGCTACCGCGCCGCCAGCTATTCCATCGGCGCGCGCAACCTGTGGGCGCTGGACGTACTCGGCGAATGCGGGCACCGCTACAGCTCGAGCATCTATCCGATCCGGCACGACCTCTACGGCATGCCCGAGGCCCCGCGCTTCGCCTTCCGGCCCGGCGCCAGCGGAATCCTCGAGGTGCCCGTGACCACGGTGACGATCGGCGCGCACAAGTTCCCGTGCGGCGGCGGCGGTTACTTCCGGCTGTTCCCCTACGCGCTGTCGCGCTGGGCGCTCGAACGGGTCAACCGGCGCGACGGCCAGGCCGGCGTGTTCTATTTTCATCCCTGGGAGATCGATCCGGAGCAGCCGCGCCAGCGCGACATCGGCCTCAAGACGCGCGTGCGCCATTATCTCAATCTCGGCCGCATGGAGCGGCGGCTCACGCGGTTGCTCGGCGATTTCCGCTGGGGTCGCATGGACAGGGTGTTCCTGAACGCGCCCACGGACGCCGGCCGCCGATGACCGTCGATGCCCGCGGCGTTGCGACCGGGACCGGCGCGCCGGCGCTGCGCCGCCTGGAGGAGGGCGACGCCGCGCGCTGGGACGAATACGTCGCCGGCTGCGGCCAGGCGAGCTTCTTCCACCGCGCCGGCTGGCGCCGGGTCCTGGAGCGGGCCTTCGGGCACGATACCTATTATTACTATGTCGAGTCGCAGGGCCGGATACGCGGCGTTCTGCCGCTCGGCCATATCCGCAGCCGGCTGTTCGGCAATGCGCTGATTTCGGTGCCGTTCTGCGTCTACGGCGGGGCGGCCGCCGACGATGCGGAGGCGGCCGCGATGCTGGAGCGTGCCGCCGAGGACCTGGCGCGGCGCCTCGGCGTCGACTATCTCGAGCTGCGCTACCGCGAGCCGCGCGCCGGTGCGCGGCCGGTCAAGCAGCTGTACGTCAGCTTCCGCAAGCCGATCGATCCGGACCCGGAGAAGAACCTGCTCGCCATTCCGCGCAAGCAGCGCGCCATGGTGCGCAAGGGCATCGACGCCGGCCTCACCAGCGAAATCGACGCCGGCGTCGAGCGCTTCTTCGAGGCCTACGCGGAGAGCGTGCGCAACCTGGGCACGCCGGTATTCTCGAAGAAATATTTCCGCTGCCTCAAGGAGGAGTTCGGCGACGACTGCGAGATCCTGACCGTGACCCGGGACGGCGCCGTGGTCGCGAGCGTCATGAGCTTCTATTTCCGCGACGAGGTGCTGCCGTACTACGGCGGCGGCACTTCCGCGGCGCGCCGGGTGGCGGGCAACGATTTCATGTACTGGGAGCTGATGCGGCGCGTCTGCGGACGCGGCGTGCGGATCTTCGACTTCGGCCGCAGCAAGCAGGGCACCGGCGCCTACAGCTTCAAGAAGAACTGGGGGTTCAATCCCGAGCCGATGCACTACGAGTATCTGCTGGTGAAGGCGAAGGCGGTGCCGGAGGTCAATCCCTTGAATCCCAAGTACCGGCTGATGATCGATGTCTGGCGCCGG
Source organism: Acidiferrobacterales bacterium (assembly GCA_036393295.1). Lineage (GTDB taxonomy): Bacteria > Pseudomonadota > Gammaproteobacteria > Acidiferrobacterales > UBA6901 > DASWHF01. The sequence continues at coordinate 7,474 of DASWHF010000021.1, read as the reverse complement.
CTGCCGCTGCCGGTGAGCAAGCTGGTCGGCCCGTGGATCTCGCGCAGCCTGGGGTGAGACGTGGACGATCTGTTGTTCCTGGTGCATCGCATCCCCTACCCGCCGAACAAGGGCGACAAGATCCGTTCGTACCATCTGCTGCGGCATCTCGCCGCCAACTATCGCGTTCATCTCGCGACCTTCATCGACGATCCGGACGACCGGCGGCACGTCGATGCGCTGCGGGGCCTGTGCGCGGATCTGTACTGCGCCGACCTCCAACCGATACGCGCCCGGCTGCGCAGCCTGGGCGGACTGGCGCGCGGCGAAGCGCTCAGCCTGCCGTACTACCGCGACGCGGGCTTGAGGCGCTGGGTGACGGGCAAGCTCGCGGGTGTGCGGCGGGTACTGGCGTTCTCCTCGCCCATGGCGCAATACGTCCTGGACGCCGGTCCGGGCGTGCGGCGGGTGATGGACTTCGTCGACGTCGATTCCGACAAGTGGCGGCAGTACAGTGCGAGCCGCGGCTGGCCGATGGGCTGGCTGTATCGGCGTGAGGCGCGCCGGCTGCTCGATTTCGAACGTCGCGTCGCGCACGAATTCGACGCCTGCGTGCTGGTCTCGGCCGCCGAGGCCGAGTTGTTCCGGCGCCTGGCGCCGGAAGCGGCGGGGCGCATCGTCGCCGTCGAGAACGGCGTCGACAGCGATTATTTCTCGCCCGATCGCGACTACGAAAACCCCTACGACGCCGACGAGCGCGTGCTGGTGTTCACCGGCGCCATGGATTACTGGGCGAACGTCGACGCGGTGAACTGGTTCGCGCGCGAGATTTTTCCCGGGGTGCAGGCACGGCATCCCATGGCGCGCTTCTACGTCGTCGGCAGCCGGCCGACCGACGCGGTGCACGCGCTCGGCGCGCTGCCGGGCGTGCGCGTCACCGGCCGGGTGGCGGACACGCGCCCGTATATCGCGCATGCCCGCGCCGCGGTGGCGCCGCTGCGCATCGCGCGCGGCGTGCAGAACAAGGTGCTGGAGGCGATGGCCATGGCCAGGCCGGTGCTGGCGAGCCCGCAGGCCATGGACGGCATCGCGCCCTGTGCGGGGCTCGAGCGCCTGGTGGGCGATTCGGCCGAGTCCCTGGCGCGGCTCGCCGAGGCCTTGATCACCGGCGATGATCATGACGCCCTCGGGCCGGTCGGGCGCGCCTGCGTGTTGAGCCACTACGATTGGGAGCGGAACCTGGCGCACATCGACGCCCTGCTCGAGGGCGCGGGCGCCGCGCCGCGCCGACGGGCGGGCGGAGCACGATGAGTTCCCCGGGCGCCGCCGCGCCGCCGCTGGTGGCGCATATCATTCATCGGCTCGACTTCGGCGGGCTGGAGAACGGGCTGGTGAACCTGATCAATGCCATGCCCGTCGAACGCTACCGGCATGCGATCGTCTGCCTGACGGATTACTCGCGCTTCCGCGAGCGCATCCGGCGGCCGGATGTCGCGGTGTACGCGCTGCACAAGCGTCCCGGCAAGGACCTCGGTCTGTACTGGCGACTGTGGCGGCTGCTGCGCCGCGTCAGGCCGGACATCGTGCATACCCGCAATCTGGCGGCGGTCGACTGCCTGGTGCCGGCGGCGCTGGCCGGCGTGCCGCACCGGGTGCATGGCGAGCACGGGCGCGACGTTGTCGATCTCGACGGCCGCAACTGGAAATACCGGTTGTTGCGGCGGCTGACGCGGCCGCTGGTGGGTCGTTACATCCCCTTGTCCGAGGACCTGGAGGCCTGGCTGCACGAAAGTATCGGCGTGCCGCGGCGGCGGCTGCGCCGCATCTACAACGGCGTCGACAGCCGGCGGTTTCATCCGCACGCCGGCGGGCGGCGGCCGCTGCCCATCGCGGGGTTCGCGGCGCCGGACAGCCTGATCTTCGGCACGGTCGGGCGCATGCAGCCGGTGAAAGATCCGCTCAATCTGGTGCGCGCCTTCCTGCGGCTGCGCGAGCTGGCGCCCGGCGAGCGCGGGCGCCTGCGGTTGGTGCTGGTCGGCGACGGCCCGCTGCGCACCGAGGCCGAGGTGCTGCTCGCGGCGGCCGGCGCGCGCGAGCAGGCCTGGCTCGCGGGCGCGCGCGACGACGTGCCGGAGCTGTTGCAGGGCCTCAACGTGTTCGTGCTGCCGTCGATCGCCGAGGGAATCTCGAACACTATCCTCGAGGCCATGGCCTGCGGCCTGCCGGTGGTGGCGACCCGGGTCGGCGGCAACGCCGAGCTGGTGGTGGCGGGCGAGACCGGCCAGCTCGTGCCGGCGTCCGATCCCGACGCGCTGGCGCGGGCGATGCTCGCCTATGTACGCGAGCCGCAGCGCGCGGCGCGCGAGGGCGCGGCCGGCCGCGTGCGCATCGAACAGCGCTTCAGCCTGGACGCCATGGTCGAGCGCTATATGGCCGTATACGATGAAGTCTTGACCAAATAGTATCCAGGCGGGAAGAAAAGTGATTGGCCACGGGGGGCACGGGGGCACGGGGAAAACTCTATCGGTAATGGATCAAGTCATCGTTTTGACGCGAATCGGCCGAACCAGGTTTTCCCCGTGTCCCCCGTGACCCCCGTGGCTGGTTTTGGCTCTTACATGATCAGCCGGGGGATCCATGTGCGGCATCACGGGCATCTTTGACAGCCGCGGGCGGCGCGAGCCGGACGCCGCGCTGCTGGCGCGCATGAACGCGGCCCTGCACCATCGCGGTCCGGACGAGGGCGGCACGCATCTCGAGCCGGGGCTGGCGCTCGGCCATCGGCGCCTGTCCATCATCGATCTGTCCACCGGCCAGCAGCCGCTGTTCAACGAGGATCACAGCGTGGTCGTGGTGTTCAACGGCGAGATCTACAATTTCCCCGAGCTCAGCAGGGAGCTCATCGCCGCCGGCCACGCGTTCCGCACGCATTCGGACACCGAGGTCATCGTGCACGCCTGGGAGCAGTGGGGCGCGGCCTGCGTCGAGCGCTTCCGTGGCATGTTCGCGTTCGCGCTCTGGGACCGCAACCGCGACACGCTGTTCCTGGCGCGCGACCGGCTCGGCAAGAAGCCTTTGTACTATGCCTGGCTGCCCGACGGCCGGTTCCTCTTCGCCTCCGAGCTCAAGTCGCTGCTCCTGCACCCGCAGCTGCCGCGCACGCTGGAGCCGGCGGCGATCGAGGATTATTTCGCCTACGGCTACGTGCCCGATCCGCGCACCATACTCAAGCATGCCTTCAAGCTGCCGCCCGCGCATCGCCTGACGCTGAAGCGCGGCGCGCCGCCGGCGGCGCCGGAGGAGTATTGGGACGTGCGATTCCATGTCGACGCCCGGCAATCCGAGGCGGAGACCGGCGCCGAATTGATCGAGCGGCTGCGCGAGGCGGTGCGCATCCGCATGATCTCCGAGGTGCCGCTCGGCGCCTTCCTGTCCGGCGGCGTCGATTCGAGCGCGGTGGTGGCGATGATGGCCGGCGCGTCGGCCGAGCCGGTCAACACCTGCTCGATTTCCTTCGGCGACCCGCGCTACAACGAGGCGCAGTACGCCGCGCAGATCGCCGGGCGCTACCACACCCGGCATCGCGTCGAGCGCGTCGAGCACGACGACTTCGATCTCATCGACAAGCTCGCGCGGCTCTACGACGAGCCCTATGCGGACAGCTCGGCGATCCCGACCTACCGGGTCTGCGAGCTGGCGCGCCGCCAGGTGACGGTCGCGCTGTCCGGCGACGGTGGCGACGAGAGCTTCGCCGGTTACCGCCGCTACCGCTGGCATGTCTACGAGGAGCGCGTGCGGCGGTTGCTGCCGCAGGCGCTGCGCGGGCCGCTGTTCGGCCTGGCGGGGCGCCTGTACCCGAAGATCGACTGGGCACCGAAGATCTTCCGCGCTAAGTCCACTTTCGAGGCGCTGGCGCGCGACTCGGTGGAAGGCTACTTTCACAGCGTCTCGATCATCCCCGACCGGCTGCGGCGGCGCCTGTTCACCGACAGCTTCCGCCGCGAGCTGCAAGGCTATCAGGCGATCGAGGTGCTGCGGCACCACGCCCGGCGCGCGCCGACCGACGATGCGCTGTCGCGCGTCCAGTATCTGGATCTCAAGACCTATCTGCCCGGCGACATCCTCACCAAGGTCGACCGCGCCAGCATGGCGCATTCGCTCGAGGTGCGCGCGCCGCTGCTCGACCACGAGCTGGTCGAGTGGGTGGCCGGGCTGCCGGTGGACTACAAGTACCGCGACGGCGAGGGCAAGTACCTTCTGAAGAAGGCGCTGCGGCCGTACGTGCCGGACGATATCCTTTACCGCCCGAAGATGGGCTTTGCCGTGCCGCTCGCCGAATGGTTCCGCGGGCCGCTCCGGCAGCGGGTGCGCGACGCGCTGCTCGGGCCGACGCTGGCGGCGACCGGCTATTTCAACATGGATTTCCTGGGCAGCATGATCGACCAGCATCAATCCGGGGCGCGCGAGCACAGCGCGGCGTTGTGGGCGCTGCTGATGTTCGAGGCCTTCCAGCGCGAAGTGCTGGCAGGCTGAGGCGGTCGTGAAGATTCTCACCTGCACCACGCTCTACCCGAACGCCCGCCAGCCGCGCCACGGCGTGTTCGTCGAGCAGCGGTTGCGGCAACTGCTGGCGGCCGGCGGGGTCGAGGCGCGGGTGGTGGCGCCGGTGCCGTGGTTTCCGTGGCGGCATGCGCGCTTCGGGCGCTACGCCGAGTACGCGGCCGTGCCGGCGACGGAGACCCGGCATGGCATCCACATCGCGCATCCTCGGTTTGCGTCGATACCGAAAGTCGGCATGAACCTGGCGCCGGCGCTGCTGGCGCGGGCCGCGGTCCGGGCATTGCGGGCGATGCAGGCGGACGGGTACGATTTCGATATCATCGACGCGCATTATTTCTACCCCGACGGCGTGGCCGCGGTGATGGCCGGCGAGCGGCTCGGCAGGCCGGTGGTGGTGACGGCGCGCGGCACGGACATCAACCTGTTTCCGCGCTACGCCGGCGCGCGGCGCCGGATCCTGTGGGCCGCCGGGCGTGCCGCGGCGGTGGTGACGGTCTGCCAGGCGCTCAAGGACCGGTTGATCGAGCTGGGCGTGCCGGCGGCGCGCATCACGGTGCTGCGCAACGGCGTGGATCGCGCGCTGTTCGCGCCGCGCGATCGGGTCGTCGAGCGCGAGCGCCTGGGGCTCGACGGCCTCACGCTGTTGAGCGTCGGCAATCTGATCCCGCTCAAGGGCCACGACATTGCGATCCGCGCCCTGGCCGGGATCGAGGACGCGCGTCTCCTGATCATCGGCGACGGGGCGGAACGGCGCAGCCTGGGCGAACTGGCCGCGGCGCTCGGAGTCGGGGAACGCGTGCGCTTCGTCGGCCCGGTGCCGCAGGCGGAATTGCCGCGCTATTACAGCGCCGCCGACATGCTGGTGCTGGCGTCCGCGCGCGAGGGCATGGCCAACGTGCTGCTCGAGGCCATGGCCTGCGGCACGCCGGTGGTGGCGACCGCGGTCGGCGGTACGCCCGAGGTCGTGGCGGCACCGGCCGCCGGTGCGCTGATGGCGGAACGCAGTCCGCAGGCTTTGGCCGCGGCGGTACGCGACTTGCAAGCGCGTTATCCCGACCGGGCGGCGGTGCGGCGCCACACCGAGGCCTACGGCTGGGAGCAGACCAGCCGCGGCCAGCTCGAGCTGTTCCGGCGCGTCATCGCAAGTCCAGTGGCACGACAGGGGGAGGCGTGAAGATTCTCTATCATCATCGGACCCGTTCCAAGGACGGCCAGCATGTCCACATCGAGGAGCTGACCGCGGCCTTGAAGCGTGCCGGCCACGAGATCGTCATGGTCGGGCCGCCGGGCGTCGACGCCGAGCAGTTCGGCGCCGACGCCGGCTGGATCGCGGTACTGAAAAAGTGGCTGCCGAAGTTCGTCTACGAGCTCATGGAGCTGTTCTACTCGGTGCTCGATTACCGCCGCCTGAAGCGCGCCGCCGAGCGGCACAAGCCCGACTGTCTCTACGAGCGCTACAACCTGTTCCTGCTGTCCGGCGTGTGGCTGCGGCGCCGCACCGGGCTGCCGATGCTGCTGGAGGTGAACGCGCCGCTCTACGACGAGCGCAAGAAGTACAACGGCATCGCGCTCGACCGTCTGGCGCGCTGGGCGGAGGGCGCGGCCTGGCGCGGCGCGGATTTCGTGCTGCCGGTCACGCAGGTGCTGGCGGAGCGCGTCGCGCAAGCCGGGGTCGATCCCGGGCGCATCGTGGCGATCCCCAACGGCATCGATCCCGAGCGCTTCAGCCGCGTGCCGGCGCTCGACGATGCCAAGCAGGCGCTCGGCCTCAAGGGCCGGCTGGTGCTCGGCTTCGTCGGCTTCATGCGCGAGTGGCACGGGCTGGAGCGGGTCGTCGACCTGATCGCCGACAGCGGCGACCGCCGTCGGCACCTGCTGCTGGTCGGCGACGGCCCGGCGCGCGCCGGTATCGAGCGCCGCGCCCAGGAGCGCGGCATCGCCGAGCGCGTCACCGTCACCGGCGTGGTCGAGCGCGACCGCGTGGCGCGCTACATCGCCGCCTTCGACATCGCCCTGCAGCCGGAGGTGGTGCCCTACGCCTCGCCGCTCAAGCTCTTCGAGTATCTCGCCCTGGGACGGGCCATCGTCGCGCCGGCCACGCCGAATCTGCGCGAGGTGCTGACCTCGGAGGACAACGCCTTGCTGTTCGATCCGGCCGACGCCCACGGCTTCGCGGTGGCGGTCGAGCACCTGTGCATCGACGCCGAGTTGCGCGCGCACATCGCGGCCGGCGCCCGCGCCACCATCGAGCGCCGCGGACTCACCTGGGACAACAACGCCGCGCGGGTGGTCGAGCTGTTCCGGCGGCTGGGCGTGGACGCCGCGGTCGTGGGAGTGACGGGGTGACGTTCGGGCGAATCGGCATGCGCGGAATGGCTAGGGGTGCCCGTCATCATCTATTGGGTTCCTTCTCCCCTCGGGAGAAGGACAGGATGAGGGCGGTCTTTCGGAGCCGTCGGCCCTCACCCCATCCCTCTCCCGGAGGGAGAGGGGGAGCAAGACAACGTCTCTTCGTAAGGCGGGCCCTCACCCCGGCCCTCTCCCGGAGGGAGAGGGAGAATACACCGCGCATTGCTCTCGGGGCGGATCGGTAGGCATTCATGAGCGGCGATATCAAGGGTCTGGTGCTGCGCGGCTCGGTGCTGCGCACGGCGCTGCTGTTCGCCAACATCGCCGTCGCGCTGTACATGATGCCGTTCGTGATCCACGCGGTCGGCGACCGCTGGTACGGCATGTGGACCCTGGTCGGCACCTTCATGGGCTACTACGGCTTCATGGATTTCGGCCTGTCGATCGCCACCCAGCGCTTCATCGCCGGCGCGATCGGGCGGCAGGACGACCAGGAGATCAACCGGCTGTTCACCACCAGCCTGGTGATTCTGGCCGCGCCCGCGATGCTGGCCGTGGCCGCCACATTCACGATCGGTGTGCTGGC
>DASWHF010000020.1:0-18855 GCA_036393295.1 Acidiferrobacterales bacterium | reverse complement strand
TGCGGCCGGCGCCTCGGGTTCCAGCGACAGCGCGTCGAGCTCCAGGCTCGGCGCCTCGAAGTCGGTGGCGGGAATCAGCGGCGAATCCGGTTGCGCCGCGCTCACATCGAGATCGAGTGGCGGCAGCGCGTCGAGCTCGATACTGGGTGCTTCGAAGTTGGAAACCGAGAGCAGCGAATCGTCGGGTCGGGCGGCGTCGCCGGTTTCGAGCGCATCGAAGGCCAGCGTTTCGAGCTCCATGCTCGGGGCCTCAAAGTCGGTCACCGGCATCAGGGCGTCCGCGCCGGCCGCGGGCGCATCGGCTTCCGCCGCGTCACCGGATCCGCCCGTCTCCGGAGCCGGACCGCCGAACTCGATGCTCTCGGCATCGGCCTCGCCGCTCACGGACTCCGCCGTCTCCTCGACGGGGGGTGCGGCCTCGATGTCGATGATTTCCGGTTCCAGGGCAGGCTCCGCGGCTGGCCACCCGGCGGGCGTGACGGGCGCCTCCGGCTCGACCGTGATGGTCGTCGCGAGCGGCCCCGCCTTCGCCGGCGACTTCCGCGCGGCGGCTGCGGCCTCCACGCGGGGTGACGCGCGCGGTGGCGGGACTTCGGGTGCGGGTTCGAAGCGGAGCTGATCGCTGGTGTCCTGCAGCTCGTCGACATCGATCAGCGGCAGAGCCTCGGGTGAGTCGTCCGGTTCGGTCGCCGGGGTTGTCGGCGCCTCGTCGCCGGTCAGGGCAGCCAGGCTGGCCATGAGCTCGCCGATCGCCTCGGTGGTGCCGAAGTGCTCGTCGTCGGCGTGGCGGCGGGCCGGCTCCTTGACGCGTGCCTTGCGTGCGGCGGGCGCCGGCGGGCTGTCGAAATCGTTGCGCACCAGGTCCTGGAGGGATTTCAGCACCTCGTCCAGGGTGTGCTTTTCCGACGGTTGGTGGACCGGCTTATCCGCGCGGGTGGCCATATTTTTATAGTTTAGGTCGCCCCCCAGGCGCTTACTAGAGTGTATGGGATTCCAGGGGATAGCCCCGGTCGCGGTAAAACCGGTAGCGCTCGCGGGCCCGGGCCTTGTCGGCCTCGTCGGGGCCCACGACCTCGGCCAGCCGGGCGAAGCGGCTGAAACTGGCCGGCACCGGCTCGGCCAGGCAGACCAGGAGGTCGTGGCAGACGGACGGCGGTTCCGCGGCGCCGATCAGCACCGGGAAGGCCGTGAGCTCCGGTTCGCCCCGGGCCGGGTCGTAGAGCCCGTGGGGCACGAAACTGCCGGCCGAGTGGGTCCAGAGCAGCTCGTCGACCCGCCGGGCCTGATCGGCATCGGCCGCCAGCACATAGGCCCGGTGGCCGAGGCGGTAGGCCTTGTCGACCAGCCGGCAGGCCAGCAGCTCCTTGGAGCCGCTGCCGGCGTCACGCTGGAGGTAGAAGTCGACGCGGGTCATGCGCCGGCCGGTTTGCCGCTGCGCTGGATCAGGAAGGTGGTCAGCAGCGGCACCGGCCGGCCGGTGCCGCCCTTCTCCTTGCCGGTCTTCCAGGCGGTGCCGGCGATGTCCAGATGCGCCCATTTGAACTTCCTGGTGTAGCGTGCCAGGAAGCTGGCGGCGGTGATGGTGCCGGCATCGCGCCCGCCAACGTTGGCCATGTCGGCGAAATTGCTGTCGAGCTGCTTCTGGTACTCGTCCCACAGCGGCAGCTGCCAGGCGCGGTCGTGGGCGATCCGGCCGGCGTTGAGCAGCTCGCGCGCCAGGCCGTCGTGGTTGGCGAGCAGGCCGCTGGCGTGCTTGCCGAGCGCGATCACGCAGGCGCCGGTGAGGGTGGCGATATCGACCACCGCCGCCGGGTTGTAGCGCTCGGTGTAGGTGAGGGCATCGCACAGGATCAGGCGGCCTTCGGCGTCGGTATTGAGCACCTCGATGGTCTGGCCGGACATGCTGGTGACCACGTCGCCCGGCTTGTTGGCATTGCCGTCCGGCAGGTTCTCGGAGCTCGGGATCACGCCGACCAGGTTGATCGGCAGCTTCAGCTCGGCGACCGCCTTGAAGGTGCCCAGTACCGCGGCCGCGCCGCACATGTCGAACTTCATCTCGTCCATGTTGGCGGCCGGCTTGATGGAGATGCCGCCGGCATCGAATGTGAGCCCCTTGCCGACCAGCGCCACCGGGGCCTCGCCCTCGGCGGCGCCGCGGTATTCGAGCACGATCAGCTTGGGCGGCTGGCGGCTGCCGCGCGCCACCGACAGCAAGGCGCCCATGCCGAGGTGCTCCATGTCGGATTGTTCGAGCACCGTGATCTGCATGCCGTACTGGGCGGCGAGCTCGCGGCCGCGGTCGGCGAGGTAGCTCGGGGTGCAGATATTGCCGGGCAGATTACCGAGGTCCTTGGCGAGCGCCACGCCGGCGCCGATCGCCTGGCCCTGGCGGATGCCGAGCTCGCCGGCCGCCAGATCGCTGCGCTTGGGAACGGTCAGCACGATCCGGCGCAGCGGCCGGCGCTTGTCATTCTTGTCGCTCTTGAGTTGCTGGAAGCGGTAGAGCGCATCCTCGATCGCCTCGACCGCCTGGCGAAGTTTCCAGCCGATATCGCGGCCCCGGACGTCGATCTCGGTGAGATAAACCGTGGCGTCGCTGCTGCCTGTGGCGCTCACCGCCGTCGCCGCCTTCGCCAGGGCGGCGCGGTAGCTGCCCTCGTGCTGATCCTTCTCCTTTCCGCAGCCGACGAGCAACAGCCGCTCGCACAGGAGGTTGGGAACGTTGTGCAGCAGCAGGGTCTCGCCGGCCTTGCCGCCGATGTCGCCGCGCCGCAGGGCGGCGGCGATCGGGTTGCCTGCGACCTCATCGACACGGCGGGCCGCCGCCGACAGCCGCCGGCCTTCGTAGACCGCCACGACCACGCAGCCGCTGCGCTGTTTTTCGGGATCGCCGCTCTTGACCGCGTAATCCATTTTGACTCCCCGCCGAACGGCCCCGGTCCCGGCCGTGTTTATGGTATATTCGCTGCACCCTGGCGTGGCCACGGCCGCCATCGAATCAAACGCTTAACTCCTGGATCGGGAGGAATAATGTGCCGATCGGGGTATTCGGGCCCTTATGCTTGATTTTTGCCCATTCTGCGATGTTTCGCCCGCGGCTGTCAAAAGCTTTGTGCCGGCATGCGTATCGTTGATCGGGCGCTGATCCGCGAGGCGCTCCAGGCCAGCCTGGCGGTGGCGCTGGTGTTCGTCTCGCTGTTCGTCGTGGTCACGCTGGTCAACGTGCTCGGCAAGGCGGCGGTCGGCGATCTGCCGGCGCGTCTGGTATTCACCCTGCTGAGCCTGCAGACCATCAAGGTGCTGGGCGTGCTGCTGCCGCTGTCGTTCTTCATCGGCGTGCTGCTCACCGTGGGCCGCTGGTACCGCGAGAGCGAGATGACCGTGCTCATGGCCTGCGGCATCGGGCTCGCGCAGATACTCAAGCCGCTGATGTGGCTGGCGCTCGGTTTCGCGCTGGTCACGGGCCTGGTGTCGTTCTATCTCGCGCCGCTGGCCATGAACCTGCTGGTCAAGGTCAAGGCCGAGAACGTCGGCGACCTCGATCCGTCGGGCATCGCGCCGGGCGTGTTCAACGAGATCCGGCGCGGCAGCGGCGGCGTGTTCTACGTCGAACGGCTCATCCGCGAGGGGTCGCGGCTGCAGAACGTGTTCGTGAGCCTGCCGCATCTCGGCCGCTACGGCGTGCTGGTCGCGCAGTCCGGCTACCACTACACCGACGCCGAGAGCGGCGAACAATACCTGGTGCTCGAGGACGGCACGCGCTACGACGGCATCCCGGGCCGGCCGGACTACCGTATCCTCAGCTTCGAGACCTACCGCGTGCGCATCGAGGTCCCGGCGGCGCGCGACGCGCCGGTCCTGGGCTACGATGCGCGCCCGACGCTCGAACTGATGTCGACCTGGGATCGCGGCGCGGCCGCCGAGTGGCAGTCGCGGCTGGCCAAGCCGCTGTCGCTGTTCCTGCTGGCGGTGCTGGCGCTGGTGTTCTCGCACACCAACCCGCGACGCGGGCGCTTCCTCGGGCTGTTTCTGGCGATCCTGGTGTACTTCGTCTACGTCAACCTGATTGGCGTCGGCGACGCCATGCTCAAGCAGGGCCGCATCCCGTCCGCGGTCGGACTGTGGTGGGTGCATCTCGGCTTTGCCGGGCTTGCGGCGTATTTCTTCTGGCGGCGGTTGAACAACCTGCCGCTCATCCCCCGGCGTCACGAGCGCGCGATCGCATGACCCTCATCGACCGGCATATCGGCAGCAGTGTCCTGACCAGCACCGTGCTGGTGTTCGTGGTGCTGCTGGCGCTGTTCGTGTTCATCAAGTTCGTCGACGTGCTGGGCGATCTCGGGCGCGCCAGCTTCGGCATCTACGACGCGGTGCGCTACGTGATCCTGACATTGCCGCGCCAGGGCTACGAGCTGTTCCCGATGGCGGCGCTGCTCGGCACCCTACTCGGCCTGTCGTCGCTGGCCGCCGATTCCGAGCTGATCGCGATGCGCGCCGCCGGGATCTCGACCGGACGCATCGCCGCCGCGGTGCTCAAGGTCGGGCTGATCTTCGTGCTGGTGGCGCTCGCCATGGGCGAGCTGGTCGCGCCGATCACCGAGGACCTGGCGGAGCGCGGGCGCGCCGCGGCGCTGGAGAAGAGCGTGCGCCAGCAGAAGGATTCCGGTCTTTGGATGCGCGACGGTGCCGACTATGTGCACATCGGCGAGGTGCTGCCGGATTTCAGCATCCTGCGCGTCAGCATCTATCGCTTCGACGAGAGCGACCGGCTGCGTACCCAGATCTATGCGCAGCGCGGTGTCCACGCGGACCAGCAATGGCGGCTGGAGGAGGTGAGCCAGAGCTGGATCGAGCCCGACGGCGTGCGCACCCAGCGCCGCGACAGCGTGACCTGGAGCTCGGAGCTGGCGCCCGACATGCTGGCGGTGTTCGCGGTCAAGCCCGAGAGCCTGTCGCTGCTGCGCCTGTACCGCTATATCCAGCATCTCGAGCAGAACAAACAGGACACGGCGCGCTACGATCTGGCGTTCTGGAACAAGCTCATGTTGCCGCTCGCCACCGGCGTGATGGTGATCCTGGCGATTCCCTTCGTGTTCACCCAGCTGCGCAGCGCCGGTGTCGGCTCGCGGCTGCTGGTCGGCATCATGCTGGGGCTGGCGTTCTTCGTCGCCAGCCGGGGCCTGGGCAATCTCGGGCTGATCCTGGGTATCCCGCCGGTGATCGGGGCGGTATTGCCGACGCTGGTGTTTCTGGGCGCGGCGTTGTTCATGCTGCGCCGCGTGGGCTAAAGCGCGGTCAGCGCGGCTTGGGCAACAGGCGCAGGCGGGTGCCGGAGGCCCGGTCGTGCCAGCTGCGCCGCTCCGGGTCGATATAGCGCCACAGGTAGCCCAGACCCAGCGCCAGTCCCGAGACGATGGCCACGCCGAAGCGCAGCCCGGCCTGCCGCCAGCGGACCGTGCCGTCGTCGGCGCTCTCGAGACGCAGCCGCCAGGCACGCATGCCCAGGGTCTGGCCGCCGTGCACCCAGAAGTATCCGAAAAAGCCGAACGCGACCGCGAGCAGGTAGGCCTGGAACAGCGCGCGCGCCGCCGTCGAGGCCGGCGGGCCACCCAGGATCAACACCACCGGCACTGCCGCCGCGAACCACAGCGCGATGACCACCAGCGCGTCGTACAGCATTGCCGCGAGCTGGCGGGCGAGGCCGGGCGTCCGCAGGGCTTCAGGCCGCATTATACCGATCCGGAATTTTGCACAGGTTGGAAAATCGCTTTGCCGACAAGCATTAAGTTAAACCCACTGAATATTAGTGAATACCTAAGTGTATGATTAAAAAAGATAAAATAAGATGTTCAAAATTTGCTCAACTTAACCCGGATGCAAAACGTTTCGCGCGAGAAAATTCTGGCCAGTGTTTACACACAAATTTATCCACAGGAATTGTTGAAAACTTCAACCATAAAAATCCGGATCAATGTCCGGAATATATCAACGGCCGCTCCTGTATCGTGCGCCATTGGGCTTTGCCGGTGCGCCCCCGGCGCGTACACTAGGACGGCTGGCAATCGTCGACGGAAACCTATACTGTCGTGGTCTTGTCTTACAACGCGTTCTGGCCGATCCCTCGAAATAATCCATGTCATCCAATCTCTTGTCACTGAATCTGGTGGAGCTGGGGCATTTCGCCGCCTACCTGGCGTTCGCGGTCACGTTCGTGCAGGCGCTGGCGCCGGCCGCCGCGCGGATCTTCAACCGTCCGGCGCTGCGTCACCTTAGCATAAACGCCTCGGTCGCCGTGTTCGCGCTCACTACGATCGGCGGCGCAACGCTGATCCACGCCTTTGTCACCAGCAATTTCTCGGTGTTGTACGTGGCGCAGACTTCGAACAGCCTGCTGCCGCTGTTTTATAAGGTCACTGGCCTGTGGGGTGGCCATGAGGGCTCGCTGTACCTGTGGGTCTGGGTGCTGTCGCTGTACACCATGCTGGTGGCCTTCCACGGGGTCAGGCGCTATCCCGACCGCCTGCCGGTCATCCTGTCGGTGCAGGGCTGGCTTACGATCGGTTTCTTCGGCCTGATCCTGTTCCTGTCCAGCCCCTTCGAACGGTTGTTCCCGATTCCGGCCGACGGCCGCGACCTGAATCCGCTGCTCCAGCATCCGGGGATGGTGATCCATCCGCCGATGCTGTATCTCGGCTACGTCGGCTTCTCGGTGCCGTTCGCCTTCGCGATCGCGGCGCTGGTGACGCGCTGGAAGAGCGAACTGTGGATCGGCATCGTGCGGCGCTGGGCGCTGATCGCCTGGGGGTTTCTCGCCAGCGGCATCCTGCTCGGCGCCTGGTGGGCCTATGCCGAGCTCGGCTGGGGCGGTTACTGGGCCTGGGACCCGGTGGAGAACGCCTCGTTCATGCCGTGGCTGATGGGCACGGCGCTGATTCATTCCATCACCGTGCAGGAACGGCGGCGCATGCTGCACGCCTGGAACGTGTTCCTGATCATCACCACGTTCTCGCTGTCGCTGCTCGGCACCTTCCTGGTGCGCTCCGGGGTGCTGTCCTCGGTGCACGCCTTCGCCGTGGATCCGGGCCGCGGCGCCTATATCCTGGCGTTCATGGTGATCGTGCTGGCGGTGTCCTTCGGCCTGTTCATGCTGCGCGGGCGCTACCAGATGGCCGAGGAGGCGGTGACCTCGGTGGTGTCGCGCGAGTCCCTGTTCATCTGGAACAACGTGCTGTTCACGGTGGCGACCGCGGTGGTGCTGCTCGGCACGCTCTACCCGCTGGCCCTCGAGGCCTTGAGCGGCGCCAAGATCACGGTCGGCCCGCCGTACTTCAACCTGGTGATGGTGCCGATCTTCCTGATTATCCTGATGCTGATGGCTGTCGCGCCGCTGGTGCCGTGGCGCAAGGCCAATCTCAGCCGGCTGCGCGAGCGCCTGCTGGTGCCGGTGGTGGTTGGCGTGATCGCGGGCCTATTTAAAGCGGTGGTGTTCGGCGCCACACCCTGGACCGGACCGGCCGCGGTCGCGCTGATCGGTTTCGTGCTCGGCACCCTGGTCACCGACTATGCGCGCGCCGTCCGCCAGCGACGCCTGCAGCAGTCCGGCGAGGGCCTGGGCCGCGCCATGGTCCGGACCGTGCTCGGCAATCGCCGCCACTACGGCGGCATGCTGGTGCACTTCGGGGTCATCGTGCTCGCCGCCGGGCTGGTCGGCTCGGGGCTGTTCAAGGAGGAGCGCGCGGTCAGCATGGCCCCGGGCGAGATCCTGGAGATCGGCGGCGAGCGGCTGCGCTTCGAGGGCGTCGACACGGTGCGGCGCGCCAACTACATCGCCCTGCAGGGCCGGCTCACGGTGCTCGACCGCGACATCGTGCTGACGCCGGAGCGGCGCCAGTATCCGGTACAGGAGGCGCCGACCACCGAGTCGTCGATCCACAGCACGCCGTTGCGCGACCTGTACGCGGTCATCGGCGAGACGATCGGTCCGCCGGGCGCGGAGCGCTACGCGATCCACGTCTATGTCTTCCCGCTGCTCGAATGGCTGTGGTACGGCGGGGCGATCATCGTGCTGGGGCTGGGCCTGACCTTGAGCTTCCGGGTGCGCCGCCGCGTGCCGGCCGAGCTGCGCGAGGGCCTGACCGCCGATGCCAAATAGCATGAGGCGGCGCGCCGCGCCGTGGTGGCTGCTGGCGGCGCTGCTCCTGGCGCCGGCCGTGCACGCCGCCGAACCGGCGCCGGTGGTGACCGAGGATCCGCTCGAGCGCCAGGTGCTGGACATCGGCAAGGACCTGCGCTGCGCCGTCTGCCAGAACCAGCCGATCTCCGAGTCGAACGCCGATCTGGCGCGCGACATGCGCAAGATCATCCGCGAGAAGCTTGAGGCCGGCGAGTCGCGCGAGCAGATCATGGACTACTTCGTGCAGCGCTACGGCGACTATGTGCTGCTCAAACCGCCGCTCGATTCCGCCGGCACGGTGGTGTGGTTGATCCCGCCGCTGGTGTTCATCGTGCTGGCGTCCGCCGCCGTGGTGTTCATCCGGCAGCGCAGCCGGCGCGCGCCGCCGCCCGCCCCGACCCTCAGCGAGGAAGACCGCGCGCGCGTGCGCGCCGCCCGAGAACAGGAATAAATCACGATGCTCTGGATTCTGTATGTCGCCGCGGCCGTGCTGGTGGTCGCGGTGGTCTGGTGGTTGAGCCGCGCCGTGGCGCGCGCGCCGCGCCCGGTCGCCAGCGAGCGCCACGAGCTGATGCTGCTGCGCGACCGCCTGGTGGCGCAGCTCAACGAGCTCGACGGCGAGCGCGCCGATCGCGGCATCGACGCCCAGGTGGCGGTCGACGAGGAGCTGCGGCTGTCGGCCGAGCTGGCCGAGGTCGTCAAGCGCCTGGAGCGAATGCCGGCGGCCGCGGTTGCCGACGACGCCGCCGATGCCCGGCGACTGCGCTGGACGACCGCCGCGGCCCTGGTGGTGGCGCTGCCGGTGGTGGCGCTCGGCCTGTACGTCGGGCACAACGCCGAGCTGCTCGCCGGCCTGCACCGCGGCCCCGGGACACCGGGTGCCGGACAGTTTCCGCCGCAGGTGATGGAGATGGTCGGCCGCCTGGAGAACCGCCTGCGCGAGAATCCCGACGACGTCGACGGCTGGTCGCGCCTCGGTCGCGCCTACGTGGTGCTGGAGCGCCTCGACAACGCGCGCGCCGCCTACGCCCGCGCCTATTCGCTCAAGTCCGACGACGCCGAGATCCTGTCGAACTACGCCTGGGTGGTGTTCACGCTGAACTCCGGCGAGACCTCCGGCCTGAGCCACGAGCTCTACAGCAAGCTGCACCGGCTCGAGCCCGGCAATCCGGACGCGCTCTGGTTCATGGGACTGGCCGCCTACCAGCGCGGCGAGTTCCCGGCCGCGGTCGCGTCCTGGGAGCGCCTGATCAGTATCCTGCCGCCGGACAGCCCGGCCATCCAGGAGCTCCGGCACGCCGTCGCCCAGGCGCGCGCTGACATGCAGGGCGGCGGTCAGAAGTCCCAGCGGTAGCCCAGCGAGTAGAAGCTGCGCCGGCTTTCGTCCTCCTGGGCGATGCCGCGCAGCTTTTCCAGCTCCACTTTGGCCTCGATCTCCAGTGTGATGTGCTCGCCCGCGCGATAACTGAGCACCACTGACGGCGTGGTCCGGTTGAGGGTGCTGCCGTTGTCGCTGTCCATGCGATACCAGCCCAGGCTGGCGGCGACGGTCCACGTGTTGTTGGCGAACAGTGAGCGGTTCGTCAGCGTCGCCGATTCGGCCTCGAAGGTCTCGCCGGTGCGGTAGCCGAGACTCACGACGCTGATGTCGCGATCGGTGATGAGCCCGGTGCCGATCGCCTGCAGGGTCAGGGCCTTCACCTTGCCGCCGCCGGTGGTTTCGGACAGCACCGTGCCGCCGGTGGTCGTGGTCGACGGCAGGCCCGAGGTGCGCGTGACGCTGAGGTCCGCGCCGAGCTGCCAGATGCGCGTCACCGGATGGGTGACGCCGATCGACAGCAGGCTGGAGGCCGCGGTGCGGTCGCGCGCAAGCGCACGCAGGCTCTCCTCGCAGATCAGTGTGAGCAGATTCGTGACCGACGAGGTGGTCTCGCCGATCACGGCGTTGGTGGTCTGCAGTGGCGGTGCCTTGCGGTAGTCGGCCAGCAGATTGAAGCTGGTGCCGCCCGCGGTCTGGCGGCTGCCCTGCAGCATGGCGATGTTGAGTTCGCCGTAGGACACGTCGTAGTCGACCAGGCTGAACACCGTGCGGCGCGGATCGAAGTAGCGCAGCTCGGCCCCGACCGCCTCGCGGTCGATGATGTCGTCGGCCTGCTGGACGATGTAATAGAGCGCGCCGTTCCAGCTTCCGGCGAAGGTCCCGAGATCGACGCTGGTGCCGTAGAACACCTGGTCGGTGTCGAGCTTGGTGTCCGCGAGCTGCCCGGCGACCAGGTTGATGCGCCACTGGGGCAGGAAATTCCAGCCGCCACTAATGCCGTCGAAGCGGCCGAGCACGCCGCCGCCGGTGCCCGACTGGCGGCCGATGCGCATCGAGTAGTCGTAGCCGCGGTTCTTATGTTCGAAGTAGGCGGCGCTCAGGCGGTTGTCGTTGTCCTGATCGTCGAGGAAGTTCCAGACATGCGTGTCGCGGATCACGAACTTGTTGTCGTAGCCGCTCGACCGCCAGCGCGCGTTGAAATCCAGATTGGACACCAGCGACGACTGGTCGACCGACGACAAGGTCGGCTGCGGCACGGTCGGTGTGGCGAGGGTGGTGGTGTCCACCTGGCTCGCGCCGCGGTAGTAGTGCTGCGAGACGCTGCCGTACACCGAGGCCTCGCTGGCCTCCTCGCGTTTCGGCGCCTTCAGTTCGCGCGCCACCGCGCGCGTGGCGCTCAGGTTGGCAAGCCGCTGGCGGACGCGGTCGGCGCCTTCGCCGTCGGGATAGAGCTTGAGATAGAGCTCGTACTCGATGCGCGCCTTGTCGAGCTGACCGCTGCGCTCGCGCGCCAGGCCGACGTACTCCTGGGCGTCCCGGCTGCGACTGTTGGGCGGCAGCATCAGCAGCCCGTTGAAGGCGACGATCGCCGCCTGGTTGTCGCCGCGCGTCAGCGCCTGGCTGCCCTGGGTCATGAGCTCGGCGGCGCGCGCCTCTACGTCGGGGGTGGCCGGCAGCGCACCCGGTTTGCCAACCTTCGCCGGCGGTGCCGGCGGCGGCCGGCGCTTGGCGACCCACAGATTCTTCGCCGCGGCGTCGCGCTCGGCGCGGCTCACTGCCAGAACACCGGCGCCGGGGAAGTCGGGGGTAAGCGCGGCCAGCGCGCGCCGCGCGTCTTCCTGGGTCTCGAAGAAGCCCAGGTTCAGCAGATGCAGGATCTTGCCGTCCTGGGTGTAGCGGGCAGTGTACAGCCGCAGGGATTTGAACGCGGGCGGAATCGCCGCCGGCAGTTCCAGGTACTGATCGGTGGACGACGCCAGATTGATGGCGTAGAACTCCTCGGCCCGCTGGGTTCCGGTCTCCCGGGCCGGCGCGACCCCCGGCGCCGCGGCATTGCTGTAGCGGGCGCGCTCCGCGTCGCTGATCGCCGTCGACCAGGCGCCCGGGTAGCGGTCGGCGATCCGGGTCTTGAAGGCCTCGGCCTCGGCGAAGCTCTTGAAGAAGCCGACGCGCAGAAAGTACACGTCCTTACCGAAGACCTTGAGCGCGGTCTGGTAGACGCGGCGGTCGCGGAAGGCGCGGACCGCGGCCTTGTCGTCGACCGGCGTGAAGCCGCTCGACAGGGTCACGGCATAATAGTGGGCCTTGACTGTTGGCGTCGCCCCGCTGGCGGCCTGTGCCGGGCCGGCAGACCCGGTCGCGAGCAGGAGCGCGCAGGCGCAGACGAACAGCAGGCGTTTCGGCGATATCACTTGCGGAATGTCTTATCGGGCGGGCTGGGTCTGGTCGGCGGCGGGCGATTCGGGGCCGGCGCCCTGCGGCGCGGCCAGGGGAATGTACAGCTCGATGCTGCGCTGGTCGTCGCCGGCGCGCACCGACCAGCTGACCGGCGCGTCGAAGCGCACCGCGACGCACAGCGTACCGCCGCGCGGGTCGCAGGCCTGGGCACGATCGAAGCTCACCGTGACGGCCGGCAGTCCCGGCGTGGGCGGCGCGGTCAGGACCTCGCGGCCGGCGTGCAGCGCCGGATCGAGGCCGCCGGGTGCGGTCAGGTAGAGATTCAACAAGGTGCCGTGGTCGCGCGGGGCGTGGCGCAGGTACTGGACGCGCGTCGCGAACTCGATGCGCACCCGCGCCACGCCCTGCTCGACGCCGACGTCGATGGATTCAAATACCTGCGCGGCCAGGCGCAAGGGTGCCGCCAGCGCCGCGAGTCCGGCGGCCAGGACGGCGGCGCAGGCCAAGGCGCGGTGCCGTTGCCCGGCCCCGCGTCCCGGGGGTCGGGCGCCTATGATTGCGCGGTTGTCGTGCACGGCGCGTCGCTCAGAAGTCCCCGTCGGTCGAGCGGTGCTCGCCGCTGCGGGTATCCCGGATGGTGGTAAAGGTATTGTCGGTGTACCGGTGGCAGCTGCCCGAACAGTCCTTCAGTTCCGCCACGGTATAGAAGATCGTGGTCGGCACCTCGGTCTTCTTGTGTGGCCCGGACTCGAAGTCATTGGTATGACAGCCGGCACAGTCCGGCTTGTAGGTCGCGAACCTCCACGTGATCACCTCGTTGTTGCCGGTGTGGCAGTCCACGCACACGACGCCGCTGTTGTGGCGTTTGAAAAACGGCGACGTATGGGTATAGGCGGTCGCCGGTTGCCAGGCGCTGGTGGTGTGGCAGGCGTCGCACGAACGCGTGGTGATGAAATGGCCGGCCGACTGGTTCATCGGCGGGCCGCCGCTGCGGCCGTGACAGGTGGTGCAGGTGCCGGGGGTGACAGCGACGTGGCTGAAGTTCGCCGGCGTCCAGGCCGTGGTGCTGTGGCAGGCATCGCAGGACTCGTTGGTCACGATGTGCGTCGCCGGCTTGCCCATCGGCGGCGCGCCGGTGTGGCAGGAGGCGCAGGTGCCGGGCGCGACGCCGGCATGATTGAATTTCGTCGCCGGGATCCAGGCGGTCGTGTTATGGCAGGCGTCGCAAGACAGGTTCGTCACGATGTGCGTCGCCGGCTTGCCCATCGGCGGCGCGCCGGTGTGGCAGGAGGCGCAGGCGCCGGGGGCGACGCCGGTGTGATCGTACGTGGCCGGAACCCAACTGGTGGTGCGATGGCAGACGTCGCAAGACAGCGACGTCACGATGTGCGTCGCCGGTTTGCCCATCGGCGGCGCGCCTTTGTGGCAGGAGGCGCAGGTGCCGGGCACGACGCCGGCATGATTGAAGCGGGTCGCCGGCGTCCAGGCCGTGGTGCGGTGGCAGGTGTCGCAGGACGCGGTGGTGACAACGTGATTCGCCGGCTTGCCCATCGGCGGCGCGCCTTTGTGACAGGTGGCGCAGGCGCCCGGGACCACGCCGGCATGGCTGTAGCGCGCGCCGGTCCAGGCGATGGTCGAGGTGTGGCATTGTTCGCAGGGCGCGTTGGTCACAATGTGATTGGCGGGCTTGGCGGCCGCGCCACTGCGGTTGCCGGGCGTATGGCACAGCGCGCATTGCCTGGGCGTGCCCTTGAACACGCCCTGGACGTGACAGGCGTCGCAGCGCGCCGTGGCATGCGCGCCGGTGAGCGGGAACCCGGTGCGGAGGTGATCGAAATCGGTCTTGCCGGGCGCGGCCGCCTGGCTGCCGGTGCCGGTCAAGGCCCACAGCAGGGCGAGCGCGGCGGCCGCCAGCGCCATGGGGAATGTCAGCTTGTACTTGTTGTTCATGACTCGATCTCCCGACTTACTGCGATTGCTCGTTTCGTTCCAGTTCCGCCGGCGGCCGTGCGGCGCCGCATTCCGGCATGACCTTGCTTTGTCTCTAGCGCGTCAACGGCCGCCCGCCCATGTGTACCTTTTTCCACGAGCTGCTCTCGTGGCAGCGCGCGCACTGCTTGCCGAAGCTGCCGTCGTGCACGTCGTCGACGTCGTGGCAGCTCGCGCACTGGCTGGAGAGGCTGGGGCGGCCGTCCACCGGGCGCTTGTGGCAGGCGACGCAGCTCAAGCCCTTGTGCCCGCCGTCGAGCTTGAAATGAGTGCGCCGGTCGTGGTCGAAGGCCCACAGCTTCCAGTCGCGCGCGTTGTGGCAGTCCTCGCAGCGGCTGCCGAGGCGGCGCTTGTGCGTGTCGTCCTTCTTGTGGCAGGCGACGCACTCGATGCCGGCGTCCTTGAACCGCGGCGTGGCGTGGCACTCCTTGCACTTGACCCGGACGTGCTTGCCGAGCAGCGGAAAGCGCGTCAGGCCATGGTCGAACAGCGTGTCGGTCCAGGCGCGCTCGTTGTGACACTGGCCGCAGTCCTTGCCCTGCTGGCCCTTGTGCTTGTCGTCCTTGAGGTGGCAGGCGTAGCAGCGGGTCTCGGTCTTTTCCTTGTATAGGAATCCCTTGTGGCAATCGGTGCACTTGACCCGGGCGTGCTTGCCGCGCAGCGGATACTTGGTGTCGCGGTCGTGGTCGAAGCGGATCGCGCGCCAGTCCTTTTCGAGGTGGCAGGACTCGCATTTTTCGTCGAAGCGCCCCTGGTGCTCGTCGTCCTTGCGGTGGCAGGCGATGCAGGTGGTCGGCGTCTTTTCCTTGTACAGGAAGCCGGTGTGACAGCTCGTGCACTTCGCGACGCGGTGCTTGCCGCGCAGCGGGTACTTCGTGTCGCGGTCGTGGTCGAAGCGCAGCTGCTGCCAGTCGCGCTCGGTATGACAGGACTCGCACTTGCTGCCGAAGCGCGTCTTGTGGGTGTCGTCCTTGCGGTGGCAGGCGATGCACTGGGTCGGCGTGTTCTTGAAGCCCGGGTCCTTGTGGCAGTCCTTGCACTCGACGTCGCGGTGCTTGCCGCGCAGCGGGAAGTGGGTCTTGCTGTGATCGAAGCGGACCTCCTTCCAGTCGCGGTCGACGTGGCAGCTCGCGCAGTCGGGGCCGAGGCTGCCCTTGTGCT
Source organism: Acidiferrobacterales bacterium (assembly GCA_036393295.1). Classification (GTDB taxonomy): domain Bacteria; phylum Pseudomonadota; class Gammaproteobacteria; order Acidiferrobacterales; family UBA6901; genus DASWHF01. The sequence goes on along the minus strand of DASWHF010000020.1, from coordinate 3,814 downwards.
TGTCGTCCTTTTTGTGGCAGGCGACGCAGTCGGATTTTGCTTCACGGAACTTCACGCCGGCCTTGTGGCAGTCGCGGCAGACGACCGCCGGCTTGACGTGGCCGCCGGCGAGCGGGAAATCCGTCAGGCGGTGGTCGAACTTCTTTTCGTCGAGCGGCGCGATGTTCACGTTGCGGCCCTTATGATCGGTGTGGCAGACACGGCAATCCTGCTCCTTGAGGCGGCCGTGATAACCCTGGTGCTGGGCGACGTCGCGCGAGACGTCCTTGTGGCAGTCCAGGCACAGCCCGTTCTGGGCCGACTTGTCGAAGCGCACGTGGCAGTTCTTGCAGTCGCGCTCCAGGTCGGCGTGCCCCTCGATCACCTTGCCGGGCATCAGCACGCTCTCCAGCGACTGGCCGGAGGCCGCGGCGGCGCCCAGGCCGAAACACAGCGCCGCCAGCCAGACCGGAAATCGTCGCATGGTTCGCCCGCCCGGCGCGATCAGTACATGTGCACGGCGATGACATGAAACACCGCACTGAACACCATGAGCCAGACGAACGGCACATGCAGGATGTGCCACAGCGAGAACAGCCGTTCGTACGTGTGGAACTGCGCGACCTCCTGCACCATGCCCAGATAGGCGCGGATCATCTGCCGGCCGTAGGCGAGACGGCTGCGCAGCTTGGCGCGGTTCCAGCCCTTCTTCGCCCCGATGGCCGTCATGGCCGCGGCGAGCTCGCGCCCGGCGCGCCAGGCCGTGAAGCGCGCGCGCAGCGGCAGGGCGATGAACAGCCAGGCGCGCCGCAGGCCGCCGGCCCCGTCGGCGAATGCCGCGGACTCGAAGCGCTTGAGACGATCTTCAACCTCGGGCGCGAAATGGAACTTGGACTTGACCTCACCGCCGCGGATGCCGAGCCGGGTCTGGCGCTCTTCGAGACTGGCGCGTCGGCCGTAGAGACCGTGATGGATCTTGGTGTAGATGAAGCGGCCGATCACGCCGCTGCCGGCGACCAGCAGCATCGAGACCATGGCGACGGTGGCGTTGATCGAACCGAGGTGGAAGGTCGAGTGCAGGACGATCAAGAGCGGTCCGGCGATGCCGAGGAACATGTGGATGCGGAACCAGTACTTGAGCTGGCCGAGCGCGTGCAGGAAGCGGATGCGCTTGCGCAGCGGGTAGAGCAGCAGGATCAGCATCATCACGCCGCCGGTAAGGCCCATGTAATAACCGATGTCGGAGCCGGGCGTGTAGAGTTTCTGCGTGCTCACCGTCCAGGCGAGCGCCAGCACGGCGGCGATCGCCGGGACGATCTTCTTGAGGCCGCTGTCTTTTCTTTCGGCGGACGCGCCGCCGGCGGGCAGCAGCGTTCCCGCCGCCTGTTGTGGATGCACTGCCTGACTCATTCCGGTCGCTCCCCGAGCGTTGGCACGCCGACCCCAAGCATCTGTGTTATTTTGACGCAGCTGTCTTTAGACAATTCTGCCTCATGCCGGCCGGTAAGCAACGCGGGCTTGCGCGAAGCGGCGATTCCGGCGGACGAGCGGAGTATCGTTGCGCGCACGGCTGAAAAAAAATGCGACAAGCAATTAGAATCGCTCAACGCTTTCTTAAATTGTCTTAAATTTAGGGGTTTGGCGAGAGCCGCCGGCGCGCGCAAGAGTGTGCATTATACTTGGTGAAACGAAGCGTCCCGCGAGACGCAGCGACACTCGACATTACCACGAACGCGCAGGAACGCGCCGCGAATCTCCATCATGAATTCCAGTTTACTGCACGCACTGTTGTACTTGCTGCCGCTGGCGGTCGTGCTGTATGTTTACATACGCCGGCACCGGCGCCGCGAGGGCCATTACACCGCGCGGCTCGCCGAGGCGCGCGAGGCCGGGCTGACCGAACCGGCGACCTTACACCCGGTGATCGATCCGAACCGCTGCCTCAATTCGCGCGCCTGCGTCATGGCCTGCCCGGAGCACGCGCTCGGCGTGATACGCGGCAAGGCGCAGCTGGTCGACGCCAGCAAGTGCATCGGCCACGGCGCCTGCAAGGTCGCCTGCCCGCACGACGCGATCACGCTGGTGTTCGGCTCCGAGAAGCGCGGCGTCGACATCCCCCAGGTCAACCCCGACTTCGAGACCAACGTGCCCGGCATCTTCATCGCCGGCGAGCTCGGCGGCATGGGCCTGATCCGCAAGGCGATCGAGCAGGGGCGGCAGGCGATGGACTCGATCGGCAAGCGCAAGCGCGGCAGGCACGACCTCGACGTGGTGATCGTCGGCACCGGACCGGCCGGCCTGGCCGCGGCGCTCGCCGCCATGCAGCACAAGCTCAAGTTCGTGGCGGTCGAGCAGGAGGACTCGTTCGGCGGCACGGTCTATCATTACCCGCGCAACAAGATTGTCATGACCGCGCCCATGCAACTGCCGTTGATCGGCAAGGTGAAGATGGGCGAGATCAGCAAGGAGAGCCTGCTCGAGTTCTGGCAGGGCGTGCTCAAAAAGACCGGGCTCAAGATCAATTTCTTCGAGCGCATGGAGACCATCACGCCGAGCGGCGACGGTTTCCTGGTCAAGACCTCGCGCGCCAGCTACAAGACCCGCTCGGTGCTGCTCGCCATCGGCCGGCGCGGCACGCCGCGCAAGCTCGGCGTGCCCGGCGAGGAGCAGGCCAAGGTGGTCTACCGGCTGATCGACCCGGAGCAGTACCGCGGTCAGCACGTGCTGGTGGTCGGCGGCGGCGACAGCGCGCTCGAGGCGGCGCTCGCCATCGCCGAGCAGTCGGGCACGAGCGTGGCGCTGTCCTACCGCAGCGAGGCCTTCGGCCGCGTCAAGCCCAAGAACCGCGAGCGGCTGGCGGCGGCCGAGCAGGCCGGGCGCGTCAAGGTGCTGCTCAAGTCGACCGTCAAGAGCATCGGCGCGAAGAACGTGGTGCTCGACCACGACGGCAAGCCGGTCGAGCTCAGGAACGACGGCATTATCGTCTGTGCCGGCGGCATTCTGCCCACGCCTTTCCTCAAGGAAATCGGTATCATGGTCGAAACCAAGTACGGCACGGCCTGACGACCGGGCAGTGCCGACCGTCCCGCCGCACGCCGCCGGTCACGAATCCGGGGGGGGCGGGATGACCGGCCTGCATAAAACAGGCGTATACGGCACGGCGTCGTCGCTCGACGCGCACGGTCCGCTGCGAGAGGACACGACTATGTATTCAAGCCACCTGTACCGGCTTCTGGCGTTGGGCCTGGGCGCGGCCGCCGCGCCGGCCAGCCAGGCCGCCGAAGCCGCGGCCAGTCTGGTATGCGGCAACACCCGCTTCACCATGACCTCGCAGTGCACGGCGATCGAGCACACCCGCCTGCCCCTGTGCCGCCGCCAGATCCTCACCATTGAGCCGCCCGGCACCAAGCCGCGCACCCTCGAGTCCAGCGCGCGTCTCAAGGACGGCAGCTACGACGGCGCCACCGACCACTGGGCCTGCGTGCCCGGGACGTCGCGCGACTACCTGCTGCTGTGGAGCAACAACGGCGGCAACTGCCCGGCGTGCGAGTGGGTGGACATCATCGATCTCGACGGCAGCCTGCTGGTGCGCGGCCGCAAGCCCAACGGCGAGTCCAACGACGCTGAATACGAGCGGGTTTACAAAAAGCTCGGTCTGCCGGAGGAATTTCCGGACGACGCGTTTCAGGCGATACCGCTGATGTAGCCGTGCCGGATCGGAAAGAAAGAAAAAAGAGGGGCCAGGGCGTCCTCCACACCAAGACGTAACGTCTCGCCCTGTCCCCTGCCGAAATGCTGCGCCGTTTCCGCCTGTCGCTGGAGGGCGCTCTATTTT
>DASWHF010000019.1:0-19474 GCA_036393295.1 Acidiferrobacterales bacterium | reverse complement strand
CACGCCCGCGTCGCCGCCGGCCGGGTGAGCCCGCTGGCCTATCATATGGTGCGCTGCCAGATGACGCCTTCGCTGCTGGCCGCCAACGCCGGCATCTCGGTGCTGCGCGTCTGGTGGCACCTGCGTCCCGCAGCCTTCGCGCGCCTGCCGGACGGGCTGCTGAGCCGCTACGCCGACGCGCTCGCCACCGACATCGCGACGCTCAAGCAGCTGCCGCCGGCGCCGGGGCGATGATGGTCGTCGAGAATTTCGAGCACCGTCACGCCGGCCATTGCGAGAGCGGCACGCTGGCGAGCCTGTTGCGGCACCACGGCCTCGACCTGAGCGAGCCGATGGTGTTCGGCATCGGCGGCGGGCTGTTTTTTCTGCACATGCCTTATGTGCGGATGGGCGGCATTCCGCTGACCGCCTACCGCGACGCGCCGCGCACCATCATCAAGAACGTCTGCAAGCGGCTCGGCGTGCGTATGCGCCAGCATCGCTACCGCAATCCCGAGCAGGGGATGCGCGCGCTCGACGAATTCCTCGCCAGCGGCCGGCCGGTGGGTCTCCAGACCTGCGTGTTCTGGCTGCCGTACTTCCCGCCGGACATGCGCTTTCAGTTCAATGCCCACAACCTGGTCGCCTACGGCAAGCGCGGCGAGGACTACCTGATCAGCGACCCGGTCGCCGAGCATCCGGTCACCTGCCCGGCGCCGGATCTCAAGCGCGCGCGTTTCGCCAAGGGGATCTTCGCGCCCAAGGGGCTCATCTATTATCCCGATCTCGTGCCGCGCGATCCCGACCTACCCGGCGCGGTGCGCGTCGCGCTGCGCCATACCGTCAAGCGCATGCTCGACGTGCCGATGCCGTTCCTCGGGGTGCGCGGCATCCGCAGCCTGGCGAAGCAGATGGAGCGCTGGCCGGACAAGCACGGGCCGGAGCGCGCCACGATCTGGGTCGGCAGCGTGGTGCGCATGCAGGAGGAGATCGGCACCGGCGGCGCCGGTTTCCGTTTCATGTACTCGGCCTTCCTGCAGGAAGCGAGCGAGCTACTCGAGCTGCCGGCGCTGGCCGAGGCCGCGCGGCAGATGACCGAGACCGGCGACCGCTGGCGCGAGTTCGCCGTGCAGGGCGCGCTGCTGTGCAAGGGGCATGAGCAGGGCGCGCAGGTCTACCGCGAGCTCGCCGACCGCCTGCGCGACTGCGCCGACCGCGAGGAGCGCATCTTCCGCCTCATCAAGCAGGCGTTGCCGAGGTAAGGACCATGGAAAACTCGAATAACGTCGTGTGGCACCGCGCCACGGTGACGCGTCGGCGCCGCGAGCAGCTCAACGGGCACCGCGCGGTGATCATATGGCTGACGGGCCTGTCCGGGTCGGGCAAGTCGACGCTGGCGCATGCCGTCGAGGAGCAACTGCACCGGCGCGGCTGCCGGTCCTACGTCTTCGACGGCGACAACGTGCGCCACGGGCTGTGCGCGGATCTCGGGTTCTCGCACGAGGACCGCGCGGAGAATATTCGCCGCATCGGGGAGATGGCCAAGCTGTTCGTCGACGCGGGGTTGATCGTCCTCGCCGCCTTTATCTCGCCGTTCCAGGCGGATCGCGACCGGTTGCGGCGTTCGGTGGTGGAAAGCGACTTCCTGGAGGTCTACTGCCGATGCGACCTGAGCGTCTGTGAATCGCGCGACACCAAGGGCCTCTACCGCCGTGCGCGGGCCGGCGAAGTCAGGAATTTCACCGGCATCTCGGCCCCGTATGAGGCGCCGGTACACCCGGAGCTGATCCTCGACACGGACAAGACGTCGCTGGAGGAATGTGTGGCGAGCGTCCTGGACCTGCTGGCCCGGCGCGGGGTGATTTCGGAAACCGGCTCGTCAGAGCGCCCGTAACGCCACCGCCACGCAGCGGCCGCCGGCGTCGCGGTTGACGTGCAGGCTGAGGCCCGGGGGCGGCGCGGCGTCGAACAGCGTGGCCATGCCGAAGCCGGCGGCGCTGTAGTAGCAACCGCAGTGGTCGAGGTACTCCCGCAGTCCGATCCCGGGCAGCGCGGCGCGCAGCGCCTCGCGCTGCGTCGCGCGCAGCCGGAATCCCGGCAGCAGTTGCCAGGGCTCGCCGGCGCGCTTGAGCGCCGCCAGCGCCGGCGCGAGCCGTGCCGCCCACGCGTCGGCCGGCGCGTCCGGCGCCGTGACCTGCTCGACGATCACGACCAGCTCGGCGCGCGCCCCCGCCGGATCGCCGTCGAGATACAGCCAGGCGCTGCCTTCGCCCATCCACTGATCGTCGCGCAGCGTGATGCGCCGCAGATGATCGCTGCGCGGCTGCACGTTCTCGTCCACGCCGCCGACCAGCGCCGCCGGCACCGCGCCGGCGCGCAGATCGCCGTCGGCCAGCTCCAGCGCGCGCTCGAAGGAAAACTCCTCCTGCTTGACGGTGAGGTTGCGCGCCGCGAGGCCCGCGCCCTTGGCGACGTAGAACGCGGCCATGTTGTTGCTGGCGTTGATGAAATCGAAGGGCGAGGCCAGCCCCGGCCCGGGCGGCATGACCTGGCGGAACAGCGCCGCGGCGCGCCGCACCTCGGCCAGGCCGGTGCCGATGTAGACCGCGGCCGCGTCCGGCGGCCTGCGGCCGAGCGCATCGAGGCACAGGCGCGCGCCGATCGCCGCCAGCTCGACGAAGTGCGAGGCCTGGCGCAGCGGCGCGCCCAGCGTCGCGCGGGTCAGCGCGTTCAGGTCCAGTGGCGGCGGGTCGGCGTCGAGCCGGCGGCGCTCATCGGCGCCGGTATCGCCCCAGGGTCCGAGCGCCGCCGCGGCATGCACGTAGACCCGGCGCTCAGTCATGGCGCACCACCAGGGCGGCGTAATTGCCGCCGAAGCCGAAGAAGTTGAGCAGCGTGTGGCCGGCGCCGAGCGGGTGGAAGTCGGTGAGCGGCGCGATGCCGAGCGCCGGGTCGGGCGTGCCGAATCCCGCGGCCGGCGGCAGCCGGCCGGACTCCACGCAGGCGACGAGCGCGGTGAGCTCCATGGCGCCGCAGGCGCCGAGCGTGTGGCCGATATAGCGCTTGATGGCGGTGAACGGCGGCGGGCGCGCGCCGAACACGCGCTTGAGTGCGGCGGCTTCGGCAAGATCGCTGTCCTCGCTGCCGGTACCGTGCGCCTTGACGGCGACGATGTCGGCGGCCGTCAGGCCCGCGTCCGCGAGCGCGTCGCCGATCACCGCCGCCATCGCTTCGCCGCCCGGGCTGGCGCTGGTGACGTGATGGATGTCGCAGCGGTTGGCGCCGCCGGCGAGCGCGAGGCGCGCGCCCGCCCGATCCGCCTCCAGCAGCAGCGCGGCCACGCCCTCGCCGAGCTGCAGGCCGGCGCGCCCGGCGTCGAACGGCCGGCAACCCTCGGGGTCGAGCAGCATCAGCGACTCGAAGCCGGTGAGACTGATGGCGCTCAGGCCCTCGGCGCCGATCACCAGGGCGCGCTTCACCCGCCCGCGCCGTATCAGGTCGGCGCCGACCAGCAGCGCGTTGGCGCTCGAGGCGCAGGCCGTGGACAGGGTGAGCACCGGGCCGGTGACGCCGAGCGCCGCGGCGATCCGGTCCGCCATGCGGCCGGCGCCGCGCAGCGGCGGGCTGCTCGGCTCGCCGGTGGCGGCGAAGGTCTTGCGGTATTCGTACTCGGCGAGGTATAGAAAGCCGCTGGTGCCGACGAGCAGCGCGGCATCGGCGAGCGCCTCGCGCCCGAGCCCGGCATCGGCGAGCGCCTCGTCCACTGCGGCGAGGATCATCGCCCGGGCCCCGGTCTCGCCTTCCGGGAACAGGTCCGGGTCGACCTGGTTCAGCTTGATCCGGTCGGCGAATGCGAGCGGGAAACGCGTGAGCGGCGTGATCGCCGGACGCCCCGACATCAACCCCGCACGCAGTACGTTGCGCCCGATCCCGTAGGCCGAGACGATGCCGCTGCCGGCGATGGCGACGCGCGTCATGGCCGCGAACCGCGCCCTCAGCCGCCCGGCCGGATGAAATCCGCCAGGCTGTTCACCGATTTCATGACGCGCCGCGCGTGCTTGCTGTCCTGGATGCGCACGCCGTACTCCCGGGTGAGCGCGACGTTGATCTGCAGCACGTCGAGCGAGTCGAGCCCAAGGTCGGAGCCGAAGCCTACCAGCGTCGCGTCGTCGGCGATCGACTCGGGCGCGACGTCCTTGTTGCAGGCCGCGACGATCAGGCGCTTCAACGCCTGCTTGAGTTCGGTGTCTTGCGAGCCAGGGTTCATGAAAGCATGGGCGGGTCGGTATCCAAGCCCCATTCTAACTCAGGCCCCGGCCGGAGGCGAAAAGCCGGTCGACCGCGCGCGCTGATCCGGCCGACGACGCGCCGCCGCTAGAGCGTAGGGTGGGGCCTTGCCCCACCATAGCGCGCGTGAAGTAGCTATGGTCGTTCCGGCGGGGCAAGGCCCCGCCCTACAGTGGCAAATGTTTTCTCTGCGTCTCTGCGTTGAGTCGTTCACGGCCTTGCGTAGGGCGCTCAGTCCCGGCGGAACCCGCGCTGGAAGCGGGCCACGGCGACGGCGAAGCAGGCAAGGGCGAAGCCGAGCAGTTTGTACACCTCGGGCAGGACCGCCGCGGCGTCGGCGCCGCGCACGAAGATCGCGAGGAAGCCGTCCAGGCCCCAGGACAGCGGCGAGATCGCCGACAGCTCGAGCAGCGCCGGCGGCATCACCAGCTTCGGCACCAGCACGCCGCCGAGCGCCGCCAGGATCAGCACCGAGATGCCGCCGAAGGTGGTCGCCTGCTCGGGGGTGCGCGCGAAGCTCGCGACCGCAAGCCCATAGCCGATCGCCGCCAGGCTCGCGGCGATCGAGAGCAGGGCGATGCCGCCGGGCGCGTCGCCGATCACCAGCGCGTCGCCGCCGAGGCGCGGCAGCAGGTGGATGCCGACCAGCATTATCAGCAGCACCTGGATCTGGTTGATCGCGAAATACGGCGCCACCTTGCCGCCCAACACCACCCAGCCCGGCACCGGCATGGAGCGCAGCCGCGTGAGGCTGCCTTCCTGGCGCTCCTTGATGAGCGTGCCGGATAGCGGGATGACCAGGAAGAACATGGCGAACAGCGTCCAGGCCGGCGCGTTCTGCTGCACCGAGGTCGGCGCCGGACCGGCATCCGCCCCTTCCGCGGCGTCGCGGACGTCGTCGAATATCGTCACCGAGGCCGGCGTCGGGCGCGGCGCGCCGGCCGGGAGCTGGCGGGCAAAGCCGGCGAACTGCTCGGTGATCAGTCCGGCGGCGATCGCCTCGAGCGCGCGCTCGAGCGCGGTCGCGACCAGCTCGCGATGATCGCGGCGCAGCGCCGGATCGGCGAGCAGCCGCACCGCCACGCCCTGCTCGCGGTCGGCGGGTGCGCGCGCGAGCCCCAACGCCGCACGCACACGCTCGCGCGCTTCGCGCGTGGCGCGGGCCGGGACCCAGAGCGCGAACTTGTAGGTGCCGGCGGTGAGCGCGGCGCGCACTCCGGTCTCGTCCGTCGGGCCGTCGCTCGCCGTGCGGCGCGTGTCCACCCGGAAGTAGATGTTATCGCGGAAGGCCTCGTCGAGCCGGCGGCCGACGTCGCCGCCGTCGTGGTCGATGATCAGCAGATCGAACTTGATGCCGGCGCGCTCGCTGAAGGCGTCGCGCAGCGCCAGCGACATGATCAGCACGAACACCACCGGCATCACGAACAGGATGAGCAGCGCCTGGCGGTCGCGCCGGATCACGCGCGTCTCCTTGGCGATGCTGGCGGCGAGCTGGTAGAGGCGGAGCGGCATGGGGTCAGTCGCGTAGCCGCGTGCCGGTGAGGTTGAGGAACACCTGCTCGAGATGGGTCGTGCCCATGGACAGCGAGGCGACGCCGATGCCGCGTTCGCCGAGCGCGGCGAGCAGCGCCGGCAGGGTCGTCTCCGGCTTGTGGCTGGTGACGGTGATGAGCCGGTCGTCGACCGCCACCGCCTCGACCCCGGGCAGGGCGCGCAGCGCCTCGGCCGCGTCCGCGTCCGGCGGCGTCTCGGTGCGCAGCTCGATGGCGCCGTGCTGGTAGGTGCCGAGCAGCTCGCCGAGCGTGCCGCGCGCGATGATGCGGCCGTGGTCGATGATGGCGACGTGGTCGCACAGGCTCTCGACCTCTTCCATGTAATGCGTGGTGTAGATGATGCTCACGCCCTGGGCGTTCAGCGCGCGCAGCGAGTCGTGGATGAAGCGCCGCGACTGCGGGTCGATGCCGACCGTCGGCTCGTCGAGCACCAGCAGGCGCGGCTCGTGGATCAGGCCGATGACCAGGTTGAGGCGGCGCTTGAGGCCGCCGGAGTAGGTCGCGGCGCGCCGGTCGGCGAACTCCTCGAGCTGGCCGATGGCGAGGGCGCGTTCGACCCGTTCCTTGAGGCGCCGGCCGCGCAGCCCGTAGAGCCGGCCGAAGAAGTCGAGATTCTCGCGCCCCGTGAGCGTCGGGTAGAGCGCCAGCTCCTGCGGCACCAGGCCGAACAGCCGTTTGACGCGGTCGGCGTGATGCCGCACGTCGTGGCCGAGCACCCGCAGCCGTCCGCCGCCGGGGGCGAGCAGCCCGCAGAGCATCGACAGGAAGGTGGTCTTGCCGGCGCCGTTCGGGCCGAGCAGCCCGAAGATGCCGCCGCCGGGAATGGTGAGATCGATGCCGTCGACCGCCGGCCGCTCGGCCCCGGGGTAGGTCTTGGACAGCCCGGTCACCTCGACTATGGGGGTATCGTTCACGCCGCGCGCGTCGCCACGTTTTCGCCGCGCGCAAGCATAGCAGGTTTGGCCGCTGCGCGGAGCGTGCCCCGCCGTTTGCCGCGTCGCCGGACAGGTTGCTGAAGTTTGCCACGGGGATCACGGGGAGCACGGGGGAAATGAACGTAACAGGCCGATGCGGTTGATAGGGTGCCACCACGCCGATAAGGTGCACGGACAATCCATTTTTCCCCGTGTTCCCCGTGTTCCCCGTGGCAATTGGTTTTTCGCGCCGTCGGCAAGCGCGCCCGCCCGGCTTGCCACGATCCGGGGATTCCCCGATAATTTCCACCCGGCCGGGCCACGACCCGGTCCCGTGCCAGTATTGAGGAGCACCGATGTCCGCCCTTGCATCTTCCCCGGTCCGCGAGATCGACGCCGATGCCGCCGTCATCGGCGGCGGGCCGGCCGGCTCCACCGTCGCGGACTATCTGGCGCGCGCCGGTCTCAAGGTGCTGGTGTTCGAGCGCGAGCGCTTCCCGCGCTTCCGCATCGGCGAATCGCTGCTGCCGCTCAATCTGCCGATCCTGCGCGACCTCGGGCTCGAGGACGAGATGGAGCGGCGCTTCCTCCGCAAGTACGCCGCCAATTTCGTCGATCGCCACGGCGCGCGCCAGTCGCGCTATCCGTTCGCGCAGGCGATCAACAAGAATCATCCCTATTCCTACGAGGTCGAGCGCGCCGAGTTCGACCAGATGCTGATCGACAACGCTGAGCGCCACGGCGCCGAGGTCTTTCACGAGACTTCGGTGCGCGAGGTGCTGTTCGAAGGCGACCGCGCCGTGGGCTTGCGCGCGCGCACCGCCGACGGCGGCGAGATCCGGGTGCGCTGCCCGATGACGGTCGACGCCTCCGGGCGCAGCGCCTTCCTCGGCAGCCGGCTCGGCATGAAGCATGAGATCGCGCTCGACAGCCGCACCGCCTTCTATTCACACTTCGAGGACGTCGAGCGGGAAAGCGGCGAGCGCGAGGGCGACATCCAGATCGTGTCCTTTCCGCACGGCTGGTTCTGGATGATCCCGTTCAAGGGCAACACCACCAGCATCGGCATGGTGGTGACCGACGGTTATCTGAAAACGCGCAACCGCGACGTCGCCGAGGCGTTGCCGCCGCGTCCGACCGGCGAACACGACGGCTCCAACGACGCCGTCGCCGGCCGCGCCGCGGCCATCAACGACGCGTTTTTGAAACGCACCATCGAGGCCACGCCGTTCGTGGCCGAGCGCATGCGCCGGGCAAAGCAGAAGTTCCCGTCACGCTCGATCGGCAATTTCTCCTACGTGATGGACCGCTACGCCGGAGACGGCTACGTGCTGATCGGCGACGCCGGCGCCTTCCTCGATCCGGTGTTCTCCTCGGGCGTGTTCCTGACCATGAAATCCGCGCAGGTCGCGTCGCGCGCCATCCTGCGGGCCCACGCGCGGCGCGATTACCGCGCGCGCTACTTCAAGATTTACGAGCGCCGCATCCGCGCCGCGCAGCGCATCTTCTTCCGGTTCATCCACGGCTGGTACGACCCGGCGTTTCTCGACCTGTTCTTCTATTCGCGCAATTACTTCGGCCTCAAGACCGCGATCACCTCGGTGCTGGCCGCCGACCTGTTCGACCCGCGCCACCTGTGGAGCCTGAAGCTGCGCGTCAATCTGCTGTTCGTCATCGCCCGAGCGCACCGCTGGCACCTGCGCCTGCGGCGCGGCGGCCGCTCGCTGGTGCAGCAGATGCCGGTGTGAGGCGCGGCGGCCGACGGGGGGGCATGGACGCGGCCGGATCAGGGATTAGACTGATAATATGAGCAGTGGTCCGCATTGACCGCGCGAAAATCGGCCACGGGGGCCACGGGGATCACGGGGAATTCATCGTTGTCACGGGATTGACGGTGGCGAGTGCTGTGTGCGGCTCGCGCAATTCCACCCCCATGTATCCCCGTGTCCCCCGTGGCCAAACAGAATCTTAACTAGACACGACGACCATGCAGATCGCGATGGAACATCCGGCTCTCGCCGGGCACTTTCCCGGGCATCCGGTGGTGCCGGGCGTGGTGCTGCTCGACGCGGTGCTGGCGGAGCTGGCGCGCCGCCAGGGGGCGGCCGTGCGCGTGTCGGCCCTGCCCAGCGTCAAGTTTCTGGCGCCGCTCAAGCCGGGGCAGGATTTCGAGATCGGTCTCGACGAGCGCGCGGGCGGCCAGGCGGGCTTCACGGTGACGGCCGGCGGCGAGCGGCTCGCGACCGGCAGCCTGCGCTACGCGCGTACCGGTTAGGCGAAGAGGGCGTCATGAGTCGGATGTGGCAAAAGCACCCCGAGCGCGGCAGCGTGTTCACCATGAAGCTGATCACCTGGCTGTCGCTCACGCTCGGGCGGCCGCTCGGGCGGCTGCTGCTCTATCCGATCTGCGCCTACTTCGTGATCTTCGCGCGCGCCGGGCGGCGCGCCTCGCGCGCCTATCTCAGCCGCGTACTCGACCGGCCGGCGACGCTGGCCGATGTCTACCGGCATCATTACTACTTCGCCTCGACCCTGCTCGACCGCGCCTTCCTGCTCGCCGGCCGCGACGAGAAATTCGAGGTGCGCAGCCACGGCCTGGAGGTGATGTACCGCGTGATCGAGAGCGGGCGCGGCGCGATCCTGCTGGGCGCGCATCTCGGCAGCTTCGATCTGACCCGCACGCTCGGCGAGAAGCGCCGCGGCCTGGTGGTCAACATGATGATGTTCGAGGAGAACGCCCGCAAGGTGAACAAGGTCATCGACAGCCTCGGCGGCAAGCAGCGCATGCGCGTGATCCCGATCGGCTCGGTGGACGCGCTCATCCAGGCCAAGGAGCGGCTCGACCAGGGCCAGATGATCGGCATCCTCGGCGACCGCGTGATGTTCGACGACAAGGTGGTGCGCGCCAAGTTCCTCGGCAAGGACGCGGCCTTCCCGGCCGGGCCGTTCCTGGTGGCGGCGGCGCTGCGCGTGCCGGTGATCATCTTCAGCTGCCTGTACCGCGGCGGCAACCGCTACGACGAGTACTTCGAGCTGCTCGCCGACGAGGTCGTCCTAGACCGCAAGACCCGCGCCGCCGATCTGCAGGTCTGGGTCGAGCGCTACGCCGCGCGCCTCGAGCACTATTGCCGGCTGGCGCCGTACAACTGGTTCAACTTCTTCGACTTCTGGGGCAGCCAGCCGCCCGCCGAGCTGCCGCCGGCGGTGCAGGATCCGGCCTGAAGCCGGCCCTTAGGTTCTGGTATAGAGCGCAGCGGAGACAGAGGCGCAGAGAATTTTGCGGTTTCTGCCAGGACGTATCCTAAAGATTCCGCCCCGCTATCTGGATGTAGGGTGGGGCTCTGCCCCACCAAGAGGCCTTTCGGTGGGGCAGAGCCCCACCCTACGTCTTTTTGGGTTTCCCCCGTGCTCCCCGTGGTTTAAGATTGCCAGCCTGACGACGACACGTTATCCGCCGGAATCCGACTCGTGACACCCCTGGTTTTGACTCGCTTCACCGCCGTCAACGCGCTCGGCCGCGGCATCGAGGCGATCTTCGCGCGCCTCAAGACCGGCGTCAGCGGGCTGGCGCCCTGCCGCTTCGAGGGCGTCAAAATCGAGACCTATACCGGCGAGGTTGCCGGCCTCGACGACGCGCCGGTGGTCGAGCGGCTCGCCGAGTTCGACTGCCGCAACAACCGCCTCGCCCAGGCGACGCTGCGCCAGGACGGCTTCGAGCACGCGGTGGCCGCGGCGGTGGCGAGCTACGGCGCGTCGCGCATCGCCGTGGTGCTCGGCACCAGCACCTCCGGCATCCTCGCCACCGAGCACGCCTACCGGCGGCGCGACCCGGCGAGCGGCGCGCTGCCGGCGGATTTTCATTTCGCCACCACCCACAACCTCTACGCCACTGCCGACTTCGTGCAGCGCTACCTCGGCCTGACCGGTCCGGCGGCGATGATCTCCACCGCCTGCTCGTCGAGCGCCAAGGCCTTCGCCCAGGCCCGGCGGCTGATACAGCTCGGTTTGTGCGACGCGGCGGTGGTCGGCGGCGTCGACAGCCTGTGCCTGAACACCCTCTACGGCTTCGCCTCGCTGGACCTGGTGGCGCGCGAGCCCTGCCGGCCGTGCGCCGCCGACCGCGCCGGCATCTCGATCGGCGAGGCCGCCGGCTTCGCCCTGCTCGAGCGCCCCGACGAGGCCGAGGCGACCAGCGGCGTGAGCTTCCTCGGCTACGGCGAGAGCGCCGACGCCTATCACATGTCGACGCCCGATCCTGAGGGCGTCGGCGCGCTGCTCTCCATGCAGCGCGCGCTCGACAGCGCGGGCCTCGAACCGGGCGCGATCGACTACGTGAATATGCACGGCACCGCGAGCCAGGTGAACGACGCGATGGAGGACAAGGCCATCACCCGTTTGTTCGGTCGCGACACCCCGTGCAGCTCGACCAAGGGCTGGACCGGGCACGCGCTCGGCGCCGCCGGCATCACCGAGGCGGTGATCGCGGCGCTGTGCCTGCAGCGCGGCTTCCTGCCGGGCTGCCTCAACACCCGCGCGATCGATCCGGGTTTCACCAGCCGCGTGCTGCGCGACAACGCGGACGCCAAGCTGTCGCACGTCGTCAGTAACTCCTTCGGCTTCGGCGGCAGCAACTGCAGCCTGGTGTTCGGGCGCGCGTCATGATGCGAATCCATCTCGAAGGCGTCGGCATCCACGCCCCCGGCCTCGTCGGCTGGGAGCAGGCGGCCGCGGTGCTGGCCGGCCGTGCCGGCTACGATCCGCAGCCGCCGGCGCGCCTGTCGCCGGCGCTGCTGCCGCCCGACGTGCGGCGCCGCACCACCGAGCATATCCGGCTGGCCGTCGAGGTCGCGTCCCAGGCGGTGGCGCAGGCACAGCGCGATGCCGCGCAGCTCAGCTCGGTGTTCGCCTCCTCGGAGAGCGACGGCGCCATCACCCACAATATCTGCGAGGAGGTCGCGCGCGAGACGCCGGAGGTGTCGCCGACGCGCTTTCACAATTCCGTCAACAACGCCCCGGCCGGGTACTGGTGCATGGCGACCGGCGCGCGCGGGCCGTCGACCAGCCTGGCCGGTTTCGACGCCACTTTCGCCATGGGCCTGCTGGAGGCCGCCTGCCAGCTGCACACCGAGGCCGAGGCGGTGCTGCTGGTGGCGCACGACACGCCGCTGCCCGAGCCGCTCAACGGCGTGCGGCCGATGACCGCCGCCTTCGGCGCGGCGCTGGTGCTGACGCGCGACCCGACGCCGCGCAGCCTGGCGGCGCTCGACATCGACATCGCGCAACCGGACGCGGCCGAGACCGCGTTGGCCGACGCCGCGCTCGAGACGCTGCGCCGCGGCAACCCGGCGGCGCGCGGCCTGGCGCTGCTGGCGGCGCTCGCACGCGCGACGCGCGCGGAGTGCGTCCTGCCGTACGTGGCCGGGCAGCGGCTGCGCGTGACCGTGGAGCCCGGCGCATGAACCACGCCGAGATCTGCGCGCGCATCCCGCACGGCGGCTCGATGTGCCTGCTCGATCGCGTGCTCGCCTGGGACGCGGTGCATATCGAATGCCGCGCGGTCTCGCACCGCGATCCCGCCAATCCCCTGCGTCGCGCCGGCCGGCTGGCGAGCGTATGCGGCATCGAGTACGCCGCCCAGGCGATGGCGTTGCACGGCAGCCTGCTGGCGGCCGCGGACGCGCCGCCGACCCTGGGTTATCTCGCCAGCCTGCGCGACGTCAGCCTCGACGTCGAGCGCCTCGACGACGTCGCCGCGGAGCTCACGATTCACGCCGAGCGCCTGTCCGGCGGCGCCGACAGCTTTCTCTACAGCTTCCGCGTGACCGCCGGCGAACGCCCGTTGTTGAGCGGCCGCAGCGCGGTGAAGCTGCTCGGGGCGTTGCCGTGAAACGCGCGCTGGTGACCGGCGGCAGCGGCGGCATCGGCGCGGCGATCGCGCGGCGCCTGGCGCGCGACGGCCTGCACGTGATCGTCCACGCCCACGGCAATCCGGAGCGCGCCGCGGCCGTGGCCGCGGAGATCCGCGCCGCCGGCGGCTCGGCCGAGACCTGCGCGTTCGACGTGAGCGATGCCGACGCCAGCCGCGCGGCGCTCGAGGCCCTGCTCGAGGCCGGTCCGGTGCAGGTGCTGGTCAACAACGCCGGAATCCACGACGACGCGCCGCTCGCCGGCATGAGCGCCGCGCAGTGGCGGCGCGTGGTCGACGTCTCGCTCAACGGTTTCTTCAACGTCACCCAGCCGCTGCTGCTGCCGATGATGGGCACGCGCTGGGGGCGCATCGTCAGCCTGTCCTCGGTCGCGGCGGTGCTCGGCAACCGCGGCCAGGCGAACTACGCGGCCGCCAAGGCCGGCCTGCACGGCGCCTCGAAGTCGCTGGCGCTGGAGGTCGCGTCGCGCGGCGTGACCGTCAACGTCGTCGCGCCCGGCATCATCGAGAGCGCCATGACCGCGCTACTGTTCGATGCCGAGGCGATCAAGGCCATGGTGCCGATGAAGCGCGCCGGCACGGCCGACGAGGTCGCGAGCCTGGTGGCCTTCCTCGCCTCGCCGGAGGCCGGCTATATCTCCGGGCAGGTGATCTCGATCAACGGCGCGATGGCCTGACGACGCTTATACTGGGGAAAACGCCAATCAGTGCACAGCAACATCTTGCGGGTCCTTCTCCCCTCGGGAGAAGGACAGGATGAGGGCGGTTTTGTCGGAGCCGTCGGCCCTCACCCCGGCCCTCTCCCGGAGGGAGAGGGAGAACACCGTGCGCACTATTTAGTGGCCGGATCAGTAACATGCCAAGTCACGCCGTCGTGATCCCCGCCTACAACGAGGCCGCGACCCTGCGCGACGTCGCGACGCGCGCGCTCGCCCAGGCGCGGCGCGTCATCGTCGTCGACGACGGCTCGAGCGACGCGACCGCCGCGAGTGTCGCCGGGCTGCCGGTCACGCTGCTGCGCAACGACGCGAATCTCGGCAAGGCGGCGAGCCTGTGGCGTGGCATGCAGGCGGCGCTGACCGACGGCGCCGACGCCGTGATCACGCTCGACGGCGACGGCCAGCACGCGCCCGAGGACATCCCGCGGCTGCTGGCGGCCGCCGCCGCCCGTCCCGCCAGCCTCATCATCGGCGCGCGCCGCGGCGACCGCGCGCGCATCCCGGCGATGCGCTATTACGCCAACCGCTTCGCGAATTTCTGGCTGTCCTGGGCGAGCGGCCAGCGCCTGCCCGACAGCCAGTCGGGCTTCCGGCTGTATCCGGCGGCGCTGCTCGCGCGGCTGCGCGTCCCGCACGGCAAGGGCCGCGGTTTCGTGTTCGAGAGCGAGGTGCTGATCGAGGCGGCGCGCCTCGGGTTTCCCACGGTGGCGGTGGACATCCCGGCGGTCTACCGGCCGGGCGCGCGCCCCAGCCATTACCGCCATCGCGACAGCCTGCGCATCACCGCGATGGTCGCGGGCAAGCTGCTCAAGCGCGGGCTGTATCCGCAGGGCCTGTACCGTGCCTATCTGCGGCCGCTGTTCGTCCGCCGGTCGGGCAGCGAGTGAGCCGCGCCGGCCTGCCGGTGGCGATCGCGGCCGTTTTTGGTAACATGAACACGAGGCGCACGGCCATGGCCGGCGCGACAACACACCCGGAAACCGGCAAACATCGAGGAGGTATGCCATGTTGAGCACCACCAGGCGTCTCGCCGCCGCGCTGCCGTTCGCGGCCCTGCTGTTCGCAAGCCCGCTGACGCACGCCGCCGAGCCGATCTACACGCCCGAGCCGATCGTCGTGCCGGCCGGCAAGAGCCAGGAGGCCGTGCGCCAGGCGATCCGCAAGGCGCTGTTCAGCAAGAATTTCGAGATCAAGGAGGTCGGTGGCGGACATATCGAGGGCAAGTACACCAAGTCCGGCCGCAAGGGCGCGCGGCACGTCGCCGTGATCACCGTCCGGTACGACGCCAAGGCCGTGAAGATCAGCTACAAGGACAGCGAGGATCTGGACTACGACGCGAAGGACGGCACCATCCACAAGACCTACAACCGCTGGGTGCGCAACGTCGAAAAAAGCATACGTGCTAGTTTGGGAAGTTATTAATCATTATTATTAATTTGTAGGCGGGGCTTCCAGCCCCGCTCATCAGCCCCGCTCACCAAACGTGCCACGGATGCCGATGATGTGCCACCGACGGCGGGGCAGAATCAGCGGGGCTGGAAGCCCCGCCTACAATTAATTATTTTTTATATCCAATACGCCGTCCGCGTCATCACCTTCGAGGTCAGTGCCATCAGGCGCTTCACCGGCTCGGGCAGCGACGCCGCGCCGGCCTCGAGCGCGACGGTCGCGTGGCGTGCCTCGTCGCGGCGCATCTGTTCGAGGATCGCACGGCCCTTGGCGTCCTGGGCCGGCAGCCGCGCCAGATGCTTGCCGAGATGGGCGACCACCTGGTGCTCGGTCTCGGCGACGAAGCCCAGGCTCCAACGGTCGCCGGCCGCGCCGGCGGCCGCGCCGATCAGAAACGATCCCAGATACCACGCCGGGTTCAAATAGCTCAGATGCCCGCCGAGCTCGCGCACGCGCGCCTCGGTCCAGGCCAGGTGGTCGTTCTCCTCCTGGGCCGCCTCGGTCATCTTGTCGCGTACCTGATCGAGCCGCGCCGTCAGCGCCTGGCCCTGGTAGAGCGCCTGGGCCGCCACCTCGCCGGAGTGATTCACGCGCATGAGCCGCGCCGCTTCCGCGCGTTCTACGGCATCGAGCTCGGTCTCCGGCTCGCCGTCCGCGGGATTGGCGCGCCCGGCCTCGGGCGGCGGGCCGAACACGGTGTGCAGTGCTTGGTCGAGGCCGGCGATCAGCGAATCGAACGGTGTATAGCGGCGGGCGGTCATGCGGTCACGATACCGGACGTCCGGGCCGCGGCCAAGCCGGCCGGCGGCGCCGGCCGCAATGCGCGCTCGATGAGCGCCACCGGATGCACGACCTCGACGGCGAGCCCCGCGGCGCGCGCCCCGGCGGCGAGTTGCAGGGCGCAGCCGATGTTGGCGGTGGCGAGATAATCAGGCGCCAGCTGCAGGACATGCGCGAGCTTGGCGTCGCGCAGACGTTCGGCCATCGCCGGCTGGGTCAGTGGATAGCTGCCGGCGCCGCCGCAGCACAGGGCATTTTCGGGCAATGCCACTATGCGCACCTGCGGAATGCGTTCCAGCAGCCGGTAACTCGCGGCGGCGTCGCCGAGCGCATTGCGCAGCGTGCAGGGCTCGTGCACGGCGATCAGAGCGGGCAGCGGCGCGAGCTCGAGCGCCCCGGGCCAGGGGATGTCCACCAGGAAGCGCTGCAGATCGATGGCGCGCGCGGCGAAGGCGGCGGCCGCGGCGTCGCCGGCGAGCTCGCGGCCGGCATCGACCAGGCTCGCGCCGCAGCCGCTGGCGAGGAACACGATGGGGCGGTCGCTGCCCGCGAAGGCCGCGACGTTGGCGCGCACCAGCCCGGTGGCGCGCGCCGCGTCGCCGGCATGCCGGTGCTGCGCCCCGCAGCAGCCCTGGGATGCCGGCAGATGCACGTCGTAACCGAGGCGGGTGAGCAGGCGCACCGCCGCCTCGAGCGTCGCGGCATCGAAGGCCGAGGCCACGCAGCCGAGGAACAGATCGACCGCGCCGCGCCGCGTGCCGATCGCCGGGTAGTGCGGCTGCCAGGCCGGCAGCGCCGGCAGCGGTGGCAGCAGGCGCTCGGCCTTCGCCAGTCCGATCAGGCCGAGCAGGTGACTGGCGCGCAGCAGGCGCTGGGCGCCGCTGCGCTGATACCGCCGCAGCCAGCGCGCCAGGCGGCGCAGCCGCCGCGGCCGGGTGAGCAGGGCATCGCGCAGCCAGCGCTGCCGCCGCGGCGGCCGGCGCCGTTCGGCCAGCAGCGCGCGGCCGGCGTCGATCAGCCGGCCGTAGGGCACCTGCGACGGGCAGACCCGCTCGCAGGCGCGGCAGCCGAGGCACAGTTCGAGGTGGCCGGCGAGCTTCGCGCTCGCCTTGAGCTCGCCGCCGGCCAGCGCCCGCATCAGCGCGATGCGGCCGCGCGGCGATTCGTTCTCATCGCCTGTCAGGCGATAAGTCGGACAGTGCGGCAGGCACAGGCCGCACAGCACGCAGCGGTCCGCCAGGGCGACGGGGAAGGGCTCGATAGTGCGCGGTGCGGGCAAGGTGATGATCGCGGTGGTCGGGGCGCGGGACAGGGATGCAGGCCTGCGTGTACACTAACACCCCGCATCGAGCCATTCCAGCCAGCCATGCCGCAGCCCTACTACAAGCATCACGTGTTCTTCTGCATCAACCAGCGCGAAGGCGGCGAGGCCTGTTGCGCCAACAAGGGCTCGGTCGCCATGCGCGAGCACGCCAAGCAGCGCGTCAAGGCCCTGAAGCTGAACGGACCCGGTGGGGTGCGCATCAACAATGCCGGCTGCATGGACCGCTGCCAGGAAGGGCCGGTCATCGTGGTCTATCCGGAGGGTACCTGGTACACCTACGTGGACCAGGAGGACGTGGACGAGATCATCGACCAGCACCTGGTGAACGGCCGCGTGGTCGAGCGGCTCAAGATATAGGCAGCCTTTGAAGGAATCCCCGCCCCTCGGGGATCCCGCGGGGGGGGTAGGACACCTCCGGGCCGCGCGTCCCGCTCGTGACGTCCAGCGGCGCATCGGCCCCCGTCACGGGCGGTTGCGGACGCCGCGCCGGTTGTCGAAAAACTGCCTAAAATCCGAGCAATCCCCTCAGCGATTCATCTGGCTAGAACCGGATTGGCCGTGTTTTGATATAAAATTAACTTGTTGTATTAATATATAAATATTTACATTCCCCCGAGCCGGCTAAAATACTTTCATGTTGGTTGTTGACAGCATTGAAATATTAGTAAATAATTAAATACAGTTGATCGGCAGGCATATCGCCCGATCGGCAGCTTGGCTCAAAGCTTGCAACACTTAGGGCGTAGTCGACGGAATTTCGTATCCGGCCCCAATCGGCGGGATACAGCAAGGCTCCTCCATCCTCCTAGTGGTGGTTCGGGCGTGGTCTCCACCACGCCCTTTTTTTTGCTTCAGAGAAAAGAGAAAAGAAACAAGAGAAAAGCAGCCGCGGATCCGGGCGGCAATGGCCTCGATCCGGGTATTGAGTGTTGATTTCTTTTCTCTTTTCTCTTGTTTCTTTCCTCTGCCTTTCGAGACAAGAGAGAAAAGAAACAAGAGAAAAGGAGCGGCTCGACGGATACTGGAAGCGGCTGGGTCCGTGCTGAAGCCGGGCGTTGGGATGTTGATTTCTTTTCACTTTTCTCTTGTCTCTTTCCTCTGCCTTTTGTAATATGCCCGGCTCTTTTCAGGCATGTTTTCGGCAGGAACCGATGAAAACCTTCAGCGCAAAGCGCGAGACCGTCAAACGCGACTGGTACCTGGTGGACGCCACGGACAAGATCCTGGGCCGCCTGGCGACCGAACTCGCCCGCCGGCTGCGCGGCAAGCACAAGCCGGAGTTCACCCCGCACGTCGACACCGGTGATTACATCGTCGTCATCAACGCCGAGAAGGTCACGGTGACCGGCAACAAGATGAAGGACAAGCTCTATCACCGCTACAGCGGCTACCAGAGCGGCATGAAGACCATCAACTTCGGCGACCTGCGCGTGCGCGACCCGCGCCGCGTCATCGAGACCGCGGTGCGCGGCATGCTGCCCAAGGGCCCGCTCGGCCGCGCCATGCTGCGCAAGCTGAAGGTGTACGCCGGCGGCGCGCACGAGCACGCCGCCCAGCAGCCCAAGACCCTGTCGCTCTAAGCGCGACCGACCCGACCTTAAGGACCACCATGGCACAGCAGACCCCCTACGGAACCGGCCGCCGCAAGACCGCCACCGCCCGCGTTCGCCTCAAGAAGGGCAAGGGCGAGATCGTCGTCAACGGCAAATCGCTCGACCAGTACTTCGGCCGCGAGACCGCGCGCATGATGGTGCGCCAGCCGTTCGCGACCCTGGAGATGCAGGACAAGTTCGACGTCAACGTGAACGTCGCCGGCGGCGGCCCGAGCGGCCAGGCCGGCGCCATCCGCCACGGCATCACCCGCGCGCTCATGGAGTACGACGGCAGCCTGCGTCCCGCGCTGCGCAAGGCCGGCTTCGTCACGCGCGACGCGCGCGAGGTGGAGCGCAAGAAGGTCGGGTTGCACAAGGCGCGCAAGCGGCCGCAGTACTCTAAACGGTAAAGGCAGAGAAAAGAGTAAAGAAGAAAGAGAAAAGTTGCGGAGGGGATGGACGCTTTCGAACAACTGGATGTGTGGAAGCGGAGTTCTCGGCTGTGTGTCGAGCTGTACGGAGTATTGGCGGCCTGTCGAGATCGAGGTTACCGCGACCAGGTTGGTAGATCGGCATTGTCGATTCCGTCGAATATTGCCGAGGGATACGAGCGAAACTCGTCGAGAGAATTTGCGCGGTTCCTGAAGATTGCAAAGGGCTCTTGCGGCGAGTTGCGTACCCAGCTCTATATCGGGAGGGAGTCAGGATTCATGGAAACAGCGCGGGCGGACGCCTTCATCGTGGAAGCCGGCGAGATCTCCAGAATGCTCCAAGGATTGATCAAGCGGATCCAAGCCCGCGAATCGATAGGGTCCTGACGGAATCTTCCAGGGTTTCACTTTTCTCTTTGTTCTTTTATCTTTTCTCTGAATTACTGGGGGATCGTCTAGCGGTAGGACTACGGACTCTGACTCCGTCAACCCTGGTTCGAATCCAGGTCCCCCAGCCAAC